>CAYJTA010000001.1:0-48795 GCA_964372825.1 uncultured archaeon
AAAAAGCGGCTCCATCTCCCTGCAATGCACGCACTCCGTGCCGTAAAATTCGATCAGATGGTCTGCCATGCTATAAATTGTCTCTTTTGGCTTAAATTTTAGTCGCTATCAAAGATTATAATAATCAAGGCAATATTCAACATCATGGCAAGGAAAGGCTTTATCCACATCATAGAGGTAATAGTCATAACTTTGGTAGTCTTCGTGCTCGTTTTCCAGTTCTCCACCCTGCCTACAATACAGACTGACTGGCAGGCCCATGAGCTCAAGCTGCAGGCCTATGACATCCTCAGCCTGCTGGATGCAAAAGGCATTGACTGGCTCAGTCCTGCCGATGTCTCGAGAAACATGGACTCCATACTGAACGGCACCAATGTCAAGTATGAGCTGAGGATATCCAATGCAGTGAAGAACAATATCTCTGTGGGATGCATATGCACGCCAGAGGAATACAGCCTCTTTCTCCCATCAGTAAATCCTGTCCAGTTCAACAGCAGGACAGTCACATTCCAGAGCGAGAGAATAGATTCTTCCAGCCCCTCATATTCCCTCAGACATGACGTCATCTATATAGGCACCTCGGCATGGAATTCGGGAAAGATAGAGAACACAAGCAGCCTTCTGCTTTCATACATTTCAAGCGGCAAAGGAATCCTGCTTTCCGCCAACCTCTCAAGGAACTCGGATCTGCTGGCAACCCTTTTCGGCATAAGGTCTGTCACTGTTTCGCCCTCAAGCCTGCCATTCGTTTTCAGCGAATACGGCAGCCCCAGGCTGGCATCCGCTGTTGCCAGGTATTTCACCAAAATACCCTATGCCTATGGCAGATACTTCTCAAGCATCCATGAATTCGAGTCATTTTCTCCTGTGAACAGCATAGATGCGGATGTAAAAAACATTATACTTGTCCAGAAGTCCACAGGCTATCCGGGTGCAATAGTAAGGGAGAGGATAGTGTCAGGCAAAGGAAGGGCTGCATGGCTGACCGTAAGCATTCAGCCCTCGGAGGACATACAGCACCTTGTCAGGAGCCTCATTCTATACCTCTCCGCAAACGAGTTCAGGGCGGCAGGAAACGATGTGCTGAGGCCAGTGAAGGCAACTATCCTGAGGGACCTCAGGAAAAGCGGCAGCATGCTGGAGCCTGTGGAGATAAGCCTTTATCTGAGCTATACTTTCTAAATTGTTGTTCACAATCATACGGCTGATGTTTTTTCCCTTACCGGCGTGATAAGGCCTCGCTTCCTGCGGGAAATGCCTATTTATTCATTGGAGCGCATTATCTGTGTATGGAACAGCAGCAGGAAGGCGAGGTAATAAGGGTGAGGCTCCCAAGGAGAGGAGAAGTGCTAGGCACAATAGAGGAACTCCTCGGAGCTTGCAGGTTCAAGGTTTTATGTGCAGACGGCCATCTGAGGCTCTGCCGCATACCCGGCAAGTTCAGGAAAAGGGTCAATGTCTATATCGGCGACATCGTCCTTGTGGAGCCATGGTCAGTTGAAAGCAATGAGAAAGGCGACATCCTCTGGATATACAACAGGACCAATGCGGACTGGCTGAGGAGGAAGGGCTTCATCAAATAGCATTGCTGCTATTTCCAGCCGGCTGTGCATTTCTTTGTCTGTACGTCCCATCCTTTTTCCTTATTATGATATCAGCTACCAAGTAGGCATCCAGATTATTTTTAGCATCTTCATGCTCCTGATCTCTTCGGCGTTGTTTGTACCTTTTCCATGCCTCGTCACGAAGTGACCACAATCCTTCCAACGGAATGCGGAACAGATGCTCTTCAGCCTCATGAACTTTTCTGATATCTTCGGAAGCCATGCCTAAGCTGGACAACCTATTATCCATATCATCCGACTGCAGAAGCAGATCTTCTACACAGCCTAAAGGTCCAAGCCCCCTTGACATTTCATATAGAATTTGGATTTGCTGCTGCGATGGACTGTATTTTTCCATATCCATCTATTTAGTAAGCGTCAGGAACCTTACAACAAGCACTGCAACTATGAGGAAGGCTATAATCCCTATAGCTATTGCTTTCAGGCTGTCCTGCCTGATTATCTTTCCTGTCTCATTTATAGTGGCATTGAACGACACATTCTTGGCAGGCTTGGGAAGGCTGCTCACATTTTCAGGTCCAGCAGCAGGAGATGGTGTGGCAGTTGCCGTTTCCTTGGGCGCCGGAGCCGGAGATGATGTTGCTGTGGGTTTCGGGGCAGGAGAAGCCGTAGCTTTTGGCGTTTCTGCCGGCGCTGGAGCCGCTGCCTCAGGAATCATGAAGAAGAGCTGCACATGGGAATTGAGTCCAAACACTCCCGGATAAGAGCCGTATGTCCTGCCATCGCTGTGGTAGGCTATGGCTAGCGCAGATGCTGTTTCTTTTGTGCTTTTCTCAAGTGGCTTCAGTTTCAGGCTGAAAGCGCCATTTCCGTTCGCATCCGCCTTGAACCTGTTCTCTGAGCCGTCAGACGCGCCGCATGGCTTGTCAACTATCCGTGCATTCGGCGGGAAGGTTATCCGTGAGCACCAGGCTGTATATGTTCCATTCGGCACAAGCTTCTGGAAAGACAGGATCATTTCAGCGCTACCCTCTGTTGCAGTATATGTCCCGCTTCCAGCCGCAGCAAGCCATTCCCCGAGGGTGAAGTCCAATGATTTCCCTTTGGCGAATGGCCCCAGAGGCTTTTTGCCCAGACTGAAAGGGTCATGTGCGGTTGCTGTCGCAGTTGCATATGCGGTCTTTGCGAGATTTTCAGCTTTCTTGGAATCATTTACATCAGGCCTCATTACCTGCCCCTTTTTCGTTTCATTTGTTTCGATGAAGACGTCCTGCTCGGGCATGCCTGCCTGCATGTGGTTCACAAACTTGATCTCAATCTTTTCTGCTGCCGGCTTTAATGTCGGGGAAGGCGCAGGAGGGGCTGTCGGCGTTGCTGTGGGTGCCGGCTGAGGAGAAGGCGATGGTGCTGGCGTGACAGTTGTTGTAGGTGTTGCCTGCGGCGAAGGCGCTGCGCCTGGCGCCGCCACATTCAGCTTTATATCAGCTGACGATTCCGAATATTCGGACTTCGCAATGATCTTTGCAGGATAGGATGCGGGGCTGACGCCATAGGGCGGCGACGCGTAAAGATATATGGTCGCCTCCTGTCCGCTGTCGAGGGAAAGCGCTTTTGTGCCAAGGTACAGCCACTGGGGGCCTTCAACGCTGATGGAGAATGTGTTTTTCTTGAGTCCTGTATTCTTTATCTTCACAGGCAAGGCCAAAGACTTCAGGGCCTCAATGTTCGCTGCAGCAGGGGAGGATGGCAATACTGAAGAGGAGTAGCATGCCGCAGTATCCCTTATCACAAGGCTCCCCTTGGCAGATGCCTTTGCGTTCTTGGACACTGCACTGGCTTCCAAGGTTCTGGTTTCTGCTTTCGCAGAGCATGGGACTGCCACAGGGTATTTCAGCGTTTCGCTTTTCCCTGCCTCAACCTTCACACCCTTCTTTATGCCCACGCCAGAAATTTCAACATCATACTCGTCAGCAACCTTCCCATTGTTGGAAACGACAAGCCCGATCTCCGCAGTGTCGCATGCGCATGTTTCGGTTTTTTCCGGCACCACAGAAAGCCCGGAGGCAAAGCAGTTCTCTGCCGTCAGCAACGAAATGGTCTTGTCGGTTATTCTGTCCGCCTTTGCGGCCACATTGACTATCTTGTCGCCCACGAAATCGGCCTTGACGCTCAGCTTGACGCTTTTCGCCTCTTTCGGCTTGAGGCTCAACTGGCTTTTCTCAAGGGTTCCCAGATCCGCTGTTATGTCCACCGTTTCCTCTACGGCGCCTATGTTCTTGACTATGACATCATAAGTTATTGCCGTGCTGGAGCAGACAGTGCTCTGCACAGGTGACATCACAACCACTATCCCCCTGCACTCATCCACATCTATGTTGAGATTGACAGTCTTCCTGTCCGAAAGTGAGCTCAGGGGCGTGATGCGGATGCTGAAAGTCTGTTTCCCGGTAGACAGGGGAGTGACAAAGATCTTCATCTGGTCTTTCTGGCCGCTGCCAAGGGTCAGGCTCGCCTTTTCGGCCTTTGCAAATGCCTGGTCAGACTCCACCGAATATGTGTCCTCGAGGCCAAGGTTGGACAGGCCAAGCGTGAAGTTCGCAGAGCTTCCGAGGCACAGCTTTGCTGTTGTGGGCTGCACGTCAGCAACAAAGCTATAGCAGTCCCTCAGCGTCAGGGAGAATGGGCTGCTGGTCGTCGCAAGGGTTGCCCTTGATCTGGCCGACAATACAAATTCCTGCTTTCCTACAATGTCCTTCGGCGGAGTAAGCGAGACAGCAATTATTTTGCTTTCCCCGGCATTGAGGGTAATGGCCGGCGTATTGATTGTCGTATAACTCACAGCCTGGCCGCCCTTCGTGACAAAGAGGTCGAATGTTTCAGATACCTTGCCGATGTTTTTGACCTCAGCTGCATATGCCACGGGCTCTTTTTTCTCCGAACAGATATCCTTCTGGCTTTCCGATATGACAACAGTGACTCCTCTGCAAGAAAGCACATTCACATTGAATGTCTTAGTGACAGTCTCCCTGGTCACGCCAGAGAGCGCAGAAACCGATATGGCATATGTGCCTGGCTGGACATCCGGCACCGTTATCCATATGGCCTCAAGCTGCCTTGTCTCCATCGGCGGCACGAACATTTCAGGCTGTATGAATCCGCTCCAGCCTGAAGGCAAAGAGAGGCTCAGAGAGTATGTGTCGCTCTTGTCCAGCTGATTCCTGATATACAGGGGCACAACGCTCTTATCCAGAGGCGGCGTGTCCTTCAGCACAGTGGGACAGGTAGATGGCGTCTGCAACAGTTTCAGGTCGAGGTCGAAGCTGGCTGCGTTGGCGAATTGTGAGATGATAGCTATGGAAACAATCCAGATAAAAATTATCTGTCCTGCAAATTTCATATACATACATATGACCACAAATTTTTTATTCTTATCTGCTGTTTCATGAGGGACAAACTACGCCTGCATTACACGCCTGCTTTTCCGCGAAACCAGCAGCTTTTTGCGTTTCGTATGCCAAAAGTAATTCATGCGTAATTGCAGGAGCAGCTATTCAAGATTACAGTAACAGCTCAAAACCGCTTAAGGATCATCTTATGCCTTTCCCTGTTTCATGCTTCTATATCTCGTTTCTAGCATAAGTATTGTGATCTATACTATAATAACCGCAAAACATGGAAAATCAACGTCCTTGAATGGATTCAGATTAATCAGCTTCTGGGCAGTGCGCTGCCTTATAGAGGTAATGTTTTATTCCATGCCCCCCCAAAAGACATCATGGAAACCAAAAAGAGGCTGGAAGCAGAAACCAGGAAATGGCTTGAAAGGCTTGAAAACGATATGCAGCTTATCAAATCCAGTAAGCTGCCTAAGCCCACAGCCGAGCAGATGGACAATGTTTATGCTTATATCGAAGACTGCCGCTACTTTCTCGGAAAGAAGGATCACATCAATTCCTTCGAGGCCATAATCTATGCCTGGGGGATATATGAAACCCTGCTGAGGCTTGGGATGATAGAAAAAGAGAAGTGAGCCCGGAGGGATTCTCGCCTTGATTTATCAGTTCAGTATTTGTATTGCCTTTCTTTGGATACCTTACCCTTTCTTTTGGAAAGAAAGGGTAGCTTCGAACCCTCGACACCCTGGTGTCACCTGCAGCCATTCATCCTTCCGTCATATGGCTCCGCACTAAGAGCCAGGTGCTCTACCAGATTGCTCTACCCTCTTCCTTTGTAACTTTTTCTTTTCCGTGCACGCTTTTCTTTTCCTAAAAGAAAAGGGTGCCTGAGCTACGGGCCCACTATACCAATTAAAATGTCTCATCTATTTATACGCCTTCCTTTTCGTGAATATGGTATTGTGTATTTATTCCATGTGGGCAAAAAGAAGTGATCACTATGGCAGAGAAAACAAAAGCCAGGCAAAAGGCAAGGGAAGCCATTGACAGCAGGTTTTTGCCTGACATAAATGTAGGCATGATAGGCCATGTGGACCACGGCAAAACCACGCTTACAGCAGCCCTCACAGGCAAGTTCACGGACACCCACAGCGAGGAGATCAAAAGGGGAATCACAATAAGGCTGGGCTATGCCGACGCTACCATCTACAGATGCCCCAAATGCCCGGACCGCATATACGGGCTTGATCCAAAATGCCCCGTATGCCACTCTGAATGCGAGCCTGCGAGGACAGTGTCTTTTGTGGATGCCCCCGGGCATGAAACCCTCATGACAACAATGCTCTCAGGGACAGCCATAATGGATGCAGCCATTCTTCTTGTGAGCGCTGCCGAGCCCTGCCCCCAGCCGCAGACAAGGGAGCATCTCAAAGCGCTTGACATAGTGGGAATCAGGAACGTCATCATAGTCCAGAACAAGATCGATATTGTCACAAGGGAGCAGGCTCTCCAGAACTATGCCCAGATAAAGTCATTTGTCAAAGCCACCATCGCTGAAAATGCCCCCATCATACCCATCTCAGCGCAGCAGAAGATAAACATAGATTGCCTTGTGGGGATGCTTGCGGAAAGGCTGCCAAAATCCGAGAGGGATTCCAAAGGGAGGCTGAAGATGCTTGTTGCAAGGAGCTTCGATATCAACAGGCCCGGAACGCAGATAAAGGATCTCAGGGGCGGCGTCCTCGGGGGAAGCATACTTTCCGGGACTCTTCATGTGGGCGATGAAGTGGAGATAAGGCCCGGCATAAGCATCAAGAACAGGTACAGGCCTGTGTTCACAAAGGTTGCAGGCATCCAGAAGGCCGGCAGAAATATGGAAGAAGCCACTTCAGGCGGCCTTGTGGGCATTTCGACAACCCTAGACCCTTCCCTGACAAAGAGCGACAGCCTTGCGGGAAACATCCTCGGCCTGCCAGGCGAGATTCCGGAAACTGTTTATGACATCTCTATAGAAGCTCACCTTCTCGACAAGGTTGTCGGAACAAGGGAGGAGATGAGGGTCGAAGGCATAAAGCCGAACGAGACGCTTCTTCTTACAGTCGGCATATCAAGGACTATAGGGACTGTAGTCTCTGCCTCCCACGGGGTGGACATCAAGCTGAGGATGCCTGTATGCGCTGAAAAAGGCGACAGGATTGCCATATCAAGGCAGATACTCAGCAGATGGAGGCTCATAGGATGGGGGGAGATAGTATGATTGTTGCAACAGGATACGAATCCTTCTCCGGCAACGAGATCTTTTCACAAATCAGCTAGGTGGCGGATTTAAGCCTCTTCTGTAGCTTTCTTTTCCGAACCAAACATAACCTTTGCAGCCAGATACCCAAAGGCAAAGCCGCCTATATGCGCCCAGAACGCTATACCTGAACCTCTCCCTCCCGCAAAGCTCTGGAAGCCAAGCAGCAGCTGTATCACAAACCACAGGCCTATTAGCATCCTGGCAGGCAGCCTATAGGTCTGGTAGAATGGCCCTATAGTCTTTATGCTGACATTCGGGAAAAGCACAAGATATGCCCCAAGCACGCCTGATATGGCCCCGGATGCCCCAACTGCGGGTATGACTGAACCCAGGTTGGTCATGTAGTGGACAAGAGAGGCCGCAATGCCTGACATCAGATAAAATGCAAGGTACTTCACCTTTCCCATCCTGTCCTCCACATTATCCCCGTAAAGCCACAGGTACCACATGTTGCCGAATATGTGGTCCAGCCCTCCATGGAGGAACATGGCCGTAAACACCGTAAGGATGCTGAACTCGGCAGGCACGAAGCCGTATGTGTTCAGTATGTTCTCGAAATCCGAAAGACTCCATATGAAGACAGCTATATTGAAGGCTATTATGGAAACCGTCACATAGGGGAATGATTTAGAGACATTCTCATCCTGGTAGGGGAAGAACTGGCCTTTCATCTTATTGCATGCTTTCCTGGGTAAAAAAGCTAACCGTACCCTTCCGTTATCTCCCTGGTTATGCTTCTGAATGTCTTTTCTAGCGTTGCAGGCTCAAGGTTGCAGATGACCTCCCTCTCTTTGAACAGCACAACCATCTCCTTGACAAGGTCGAAGGCCTTCCTTGTGTCCTGTTTCAGCCTTGCGACACCGCCGGGCTCAAACTCCGGTTTATGGCCAGTCCTTATCTCCTTTATCTCCGCAGCATCCTTGTGTATCTGCCCGAGCAACGAGTCAAGCTCCCTGAGCATGCATATGAGCCTGTAGTCCTGCCTTACCAGCTTCTTCAGCAGCTCCGGGGAGCTGTAGCTCCACTTGCAGTGTCTTATCTTGATTTCATCCGAGAAGATGTCGATCTCATCCTTCAGATGCTCAAGATCCCTGTTCAGGTTTTCATGCTGCAGCTCATAGAGAAGCTGGATGGTGAAAAACAGCCTGTTCTTGCAGTTCCTGATGGCCTTCACAATCAGGTCCCCCATTTTCTGGTCAGTTGCGATAGCCTCTGTCCCATCCTCATAGCTGTAGCCTGGAACCATCTTTTCAAGATCTTTCAGTATGATGGACGTTTCTTCCTTGGCCTTTTTCCAGCCTTCCATAATTATCTATTCCCCCTTGGAGTTAAAATTGAATTTGAACGGTGGCTTATGAACTTATTGGGTCGTCAGAAGAGAATCCCATCCCTCATGATCCCGGCACCCCTGCCGGGGCACATCCTTGAAAAGATGCAGGCATAATCAGTGACCGTAGTCATCTGGACCGCTATATCATGATTGCTTGATCCCCATGTCATGAGTATTCTGTCCAAATCTTTGGGCGCATAGCCGCCAAAATCAAAATTTTCCTCCCCGTTTACAAACATCCTCAGCCTCTTCCCCCCGCTGTTGCAATAGCTCCTTTGCGTGCCTGCAACAAGGCAGTTTTTGTTAAGCTCCATCCCTATCGACCTGAAAAACATGCCTATGGAGGCATTGGAAGCTTCGATATGAAGCACGTATGGCCCATATGGATTGTCGAGGTGCAGATGTATGGAGGAGCTCTTTTCATTGTATTCCTTTCTCGAAAAATCGATCTCTTTCCCATCAATATAGACTTTGAAATCAGCATGCATGTGCGCAGAGCCTTCAGGGCCGATCTCAGAAGGCTTCTTTTCAGTTGCAGTGAATATGCCGAGTACAAATATTATGGTCAAAGCAAATATTGCTGGCCAGAGAGGCCTTATCCAGTGACTTTCCCTTTTCTTTGCCATATCGATTATTGTCAGCGGCCAAGAAAGCCTTTTGCCATTTAAATACCTTCCAGCCATATTGTAACTGGGCGGCCAAAATGGGGAGGATCACCCGTTCCCGTTCCGAACACGGAAGTTAAGCTCCCCGATGGTCCAGGAAACCTGCCTAACGGCGGATAGCCTGGATAGCTGCCCACTTTCTATTTCCAAGTCCTATATCTTCATTTCGCGCCAAATGCAACTTTTATAAGCTTTCCCTCATATCTAAATATTGGCTCATTAAATGCCCATGTGGTGTAGCGGTCCAGCATAGGAGCCTGTCAGCAGCCTTTCTTTTCACAAAAGAAACGCTGGCGATAGAAAACTTCGCGAAGAAGGGCCGGCAGTCCGCTCTTGACCCGGGTTCAAATCTACCCTTTCTTTCCGAAAGAAAGGGTAAGTTATCCAAAGAAAGGGAATACACATACTGAACTGGATAATTATGGTGAAAATCCCGGCGTGGGCGCTTCCTACCGAATTAGTTGTGTATAGGCATAACTTTCACCTGTTAATGAATCCTTTGACATCTGTGGCCAGCCACATCCCAAGTGCAGGGCCAGGAAGGCCGTCCAGAGCCTCATTCCAATAATCCACTGCTTTTCGAAATTCTTCCGAAAAAACTTGTATCTCTTCGTAACCTGCATTTATGTAGAAGTCTGCATCTCTCGAATTCATTGCCAGAATAATTCCATTCCGGCGAAGATAGCTATCGGTTAAATTCATGGTCTGCCTTTTCATTTATTCCCGATATTCTTCTTCACTTATCTCTTGGTCCACAGGAGATTCATATATTAAAGTGAAACAACTAAAGAATCTGCATTTTCAGAAAGATATATAAACAGTCCTGTTATCGTTTTTCCGTTAACGCTTTTTGATTTATTTCATGGAAAAGGGTTATATGGACATTGTCCAGATGAGAAAACCTTTCCGGTGCCATGGTCGGGTCAATACCTATAACGACCTCGGGCGACCATATTTTTCCCACACTGTCATCGCCTCCAATAGCAGGATAGAATATGACATTGCCTGTGCTGGCAACATTTTTCTTGAGTTCCTTCAGAATGCATAAATATGCTTGATCAATGATATTCGTTCTCTCGTCAGCATAGTTTAGCGTGTTCCTGATATGCACGGATATCTCATTTCCGTGAGGCATCACATAAAAAGGCACCCCATTATATACTCTGCAAAATCTATCGTCAATGCCGGGCTCCAGATCCTCGGTTCCGGCAGCCTCTTACAGCAGCCTGAAAGCAAAGTCTTTGTACTTCCTTTCGAATATTTCTGCAAGCTTGTATAGCTTCTCAGCGTTTGAAAGCGGAACAAAAGCCTTTTGTTTCATAATAGATCTGATAAGAGGGTAAAAATCAAACCAGCATGCTGAACATGTTCCTGTTAAGGCTTCTCTCTGCCAGAACCAGCGGCTTCTGCTCGATTCTCATTGGCACCGGCCTTCCGCATTCGTGGCAGTAGCCTTCGGCCTTTGCCTTCGGCGCGGGGGAATATGAAACCTGCCTGACTTTCTGCGCTGCACGCTCAACATAAGGCTGCACATAGCTCTTGAAGTATGAATAGCTTGCGTTCTGCGCTTCTCTCTCGGCCACAAACCTGAGCCTATCAGTGCTGTTTTCCAATGCTTTTCTCGCTTCCCTCTTCGCTATAAGGGCGACATCATAATAGGCCTGCCTCATGGCATCCTCGAAGCTCCTCTCAAAGGACTCCTTCATCTCCATCCATCCCCTCGAAGCAGTATCCTTGGAATGGACATGCCTCATCTCCATGTCCCTTTCGATGTGCCTCTCCCTCTCTTCAATAGCTTCTTTCAGCTTCGCTATCTCAGGCTTTATATCAGAAACATCGGTCTTTGGGGCAGGCTGCTGCACCACGACAACAGGTTCCGGCTGCTTAGGCTGCTGGACAATGACAACAGGCTTCGTTTCCTTAGGCTGCTGCACAAACACAACCGGCTTCTGCATCTGGCCGGTCGCATATAGCTCCATCATGTCCGTGATGAACTTGTTATAGCTCCTGCTGCCTTTTAGCGTGTCAGCTAGGCCTTTTGTCTCCCTGCTCACCCATATAGTCGTGCTTCCTGCCATGTTCAAACCTGTGTTATGGAGTATAGATGGCCATAAAGGCTACTTATAGTATGGCCTATATATATTTAAGCTTTTCGCTACTGAGAAGTTGTCTTTGCATTCAGAATTTGCGCCTTTGCTGGTAACCGTTGCGGCTGAACTCAGATGGATGACCTGATGGCTGAGGACATGTGCCTAGAGAGCGCTTGTAATCTTCCTCCCTTCTCATGCCTTCATAGTCATGCCTCAGCTCTTCGCTCGCCGGTTCAAGCTCCGGGAGCCCTTTTTCAGTCGCCAGCCCCTCCCTCAGCCTTTTCAGGGCCTCGCCAAGCTGCCTGTCACTAGGCGCTTCTATTGTTATCAAAGCCCGATATGGCAGCAGGCAGTGTTTTGCATCGATAAGCGGCTTTGTCGGCAGCGAAACCCCTGTTATGGTTGCAGGCAGATCGCTGAACTCCACACTATAGGTTATTGTTTTGTCTTTCTCAGCGCTTTTAGCTGCAAGCCTTTCGAGTGGCAGATCATCCCTGCTGAGGTAGATTTGGCATGGCATGGACTCAAATTCACCAGCAGGCTTTAAATACTATGATGGTAGCCGGAAAAAGAAGAAAATGAGCCCGGAGGGATTCTCGCAGCGCACATCGCTCTATCCAAAGAAAAGACAATACAAACGATGAGCTTGTTATTTATTCTACATTTGTATTTCCTTTTCTTGGATACCCTACCCTTCTTTTTGGAAAAGAAGGGTGGTTTCGAACCCTCGACTCCCTGGTATCTTCCCCCATCTTTCTATCATTTGGCTAAAAGCCATCCATATGCTTTTAACGTGAGTTAAAAGCCAGGTGCTCTACCAGATTGCTCTACCCTCTTCCTTTGTAACTTTTTCTTTTCCGTGCACGCTTTTCTTTTCCTAAAAGAAAAGGGTGCCTGAGCTACGGGCCCACTGATATTCAAGATATTCTCTGTCTTATTATAAATAGCCATGAATGGCAGCATATCGCTCATGTTCAATTCATGGTCTAATAGATTCCTTCATCTCCGGTTTCCAAAAACAAAGAAAAAGAGAAAAAAAGAAAGTAAATTCTTACACCGGCTTCCCGTATATGAATATCTGATTATTTGTAGTGTCGTCAAAGTTTCCTATGCACGGCTTCGGATACAGCAGCTTGAACTCCACTTCTGCCTGCCCTGTCGGAAGAAGGACATTGTTTGCCCACCCTGTCAGTGTCGCAGGCTTTCCTGGATCCAATAGGGTGCTGTTGAACAGCGGCCTTGCACCTGTACAAAGTCCTGTAGTAACTATGCTGAGATAGCTGCACTCAAAGTTTGTGTTCGGGTTAGTTACATGAGCCCAGCCTTCAGCCGGATTGTCTCCTGGGAAGCCTGTAAGGACTGTCTGAAGCGTCCCTGACCTTGCCCTGTAATAGACGCCTGTAACGTTATTTGCTGAACTTCCCTCGACATCCAGTTTGTTCGTATCCGGGCAGAGAGACGGTCCGCTTGTGGAGAACAGGTCAGTCATTGCTATGAAAACCCAAAGCGCTACCCTGTTAGCCGTATTTTCTATGAATATCCTGTTAAGGCTGTGTGCAAACTCTCCCGGCTGCACATTCTCGAATGTTATCGGACTGCCGTCGCTTGATATAACATCCATGCCTACCGAAGGGTTGAATATCCACCTCTCGGCATATAAGCTAGTTGTTAGCGCATTGCTTGCATCCATCACACCGATGGTCACATTAACAGGAGCGTCCGGATCTGTGGGCTCTACAGTGTAAAGACACCTGAATGCCTTGTCTGTCTGGTTGTCTGTGACACCATTTGCCGTACTCGAGTTTCCTGTCTGCCTCAGTCCGTCGCATGTGCCGGGAAGCGATTCTGGTGAGCATATGACTTTAAGGGTGTCATTAATTTTCACATAAGCCTGTCCTATATCAATAACACCATTTGGGTCCCTGACTATCACTAAAAACCCAATCTCCTCGCCATTGAAAGCATAGCTTCCAGGTCTCAGGTTCAGCACATTGATTGTCGGCGCATCAGCCCCTAGTTTTGTCGGGCTTCCTGTGCCATTGCCAAAGAAGTCCCCAGGGCTTATTGTGACTGTTCTGTTTTTGATGCATATCTGCGGGGCAATATCGCCTGGCTGCGCACCTGCACCGACGCTCCCACTTGGATCTGCAAGAGCAATTGCTGCCAATAACGATGCCAAAACTACGGCTGATAGAATTATGCTTTTCACGTTTTTGTCACCTCCTTTATTTGGGTACTTAGGGCGGCCATTGGCCTGCCGCCATTCCATGCATTGGCTTTCAGGCGTGGCCGCCCCAAGGCTGGCAAAGCTGCCTTGGTAATGCGCCCCTCGCTCGGCGCACCCTCCATTGGTTGCACAAAGGAGAATGAACAGAAAAAGACATCCGTAGCCCTCTTGTACCCTTTCCGGGGCATAAGGCTTGAAAAGCTTCCGGTTATTTTCATCACAGCACTGTAAATGTGTCTCAGAATTTGGTATAAAAAACTAAGTAGCCTATGTGTAGTGCTTTTGTCTGGATTTTGTACCGCAGTACGCAGAACAGGCATATGTCAGGTCTTGGCTGAGGGGGCCATTGAAAAGGTATTTAAGCATGAAGGAACTTTTAGTTACCGAAAAGTGCTTTTTGTACTTCAACATCATGTGAATATCACACCTCTACGTGCTCTGATAGCCTGCTGTTTTATCGGCTTTTTGCATATTGTGAAAATATGTTTTCCTTGCAATTCCATTCCAAGAAGGCAGAGCAACTGTTAAAGTGAAACAACTAAAGAATCTGCATTTTCAGAAAGATATATAAAAAGTCCTGTTATCGTTTTTCCGTTAACGCTTTTTGATTTATTTCATGGAAAAGGGTTAATTAGAGCGATTTCCATTCTTTTTATCTTAAACAGCCCAATAAATACTATGAAGCATGGCATCTCAGAGACCATGTGGGTGATAGTCTCAGCGCTGGTTGTGCTTGTTGTCGCCATCGTAATCCTCACGATGTTCACCACCACTGCCGTCAATGTCGGCCGCTTCGTGGAGCATTGCAGGACAAGCGCGGCCACAACATGCCAGTCGACAGCAAGCCTGCCTGTGGGCTGGGACACCACCAAGATGAGGACAGATGCAGGGGACAAGACATGTTCTGAAGTGACTGGAATAAAGGACTGTTCTGTGTTCAGAATCCAGTAAAGTTTGGCCTTGAGACCTTTTCTGCCTGTTTAGCCACACAACAACCCCCTTCCGAACCTATATAAGAGGGTTCAGCACAATTAATTAAAATATGGCAAAAGGCATCACGAACACAATGTGGGTTGTAATCGCATCTCTTGTCATACTGATTGTTGCACTGGTGGTTTTGACTATTTTCAGCGGAGGTCTCAGGCCAATCCAGCCTCTGCTACAGTTTGCAGGCAACTGCCAGGTGCAGGCAAGGACAAGCTGCCAGAGTGTGGGCGTTTTGCCGGTCAGCTGGGAGGTTCCCGCCCCCGTAAATGACGGCGGCCAGCAAAAGTTCATGAGTTGCAGGCAGGCTGTATCAGGCTCGCCGCCCTCAGGCGAAGTAAGCTGCTCTACCTATCAGTACTCAGTACCTAAAACGCAGCCCTAATGCTCTATGCCTTCTCAAAAAGGCCTCTCCAACACAGTGTGGATTATAACTGCTGCTCTTGTAGCCCTTGTTATAGCGCTTGTCCTTCTGGGCGTCTTCACAGACGTATTGAAGCCCCTCATAGAATGGATGCAGTCCATTCTGGGCGGCAAAGATGGAGGCGGGGCCGATTCATGCACGAGGGCATGCAACATCTGGCAGTCCGTATGCGCCGAGGGAAGCTCCAAGACCTATTCCCAGTTCCCCGGCTGCACGAAGGTAGGCATATGCAGATGCCTGACGGAGACAGGGAATAAGAGCGGATAGCCACGAATCTCGCATAATCAGGAATATTGACATAATATGGAGAAATCAGGCAAAAAGGCCATATGGATCATAATTTTGTTTGCTGTGATTCTCATATTTCTATCATGGGTCATTAGTCTTCCACCGCCACCAAGAAATCATATTCTTGTCAATTTCAAGACAAATTGCGAGATAAGAGCAAGAATAAACTGTCTTTCTTTAGGCGTTTTACCAATAGGCTGGGCAATACCTGTTCCGGTGAACGAAGGAGGGCGACAAAGAATAATAAGCTGCTATAATGTCACAGGTTCCCAACAAAAAAACCTATCATGCGCCGCTTATGGCTATGCAGTGCCCAGAGAAAGCGGGTAAAAGCACTTATTTACCCCCGCCACATATAATATTGTATATGGCCAGAGGCATGAGCCAGACGATGTGGATCGTTATAGGAGCCCTTGTCATACTGGTAGTGGCCCTTGTTGTGCTGACGATATTCACAGGAGGCGTGGGCAAGGCAGGCGCCCTGTCAAAATTCAGGGAGAACTGCGAATTGCAGTACAGAAGCAGCTGCTCCTCATTATGCACCATGCCCATCACATGGACTATACCGGTTCTTGTAAAGGAAGGAAGTCAGGCAGGCCAAATGAAGAGCTGTGACCAGGAGCTGCAGGGCAAAAACTGTCAGGATCCCGAGTTCAAGTGCAATACGCCCCCGCCTGCGGCTGGGCCTGTGGTAGCAAGCGGATGATAAGTGCCTTGCGAAAGCAGGCAAGTTTTCTCCGGACCCAAATAATATATGCCACGCCTATTATATTATTATGGACGCCAAGCAGATTCTGGACATGATTGTCAATGACTACCCGTGGGAGCAGGTGCTCTACAAGATAATAGCCGTTGAGGCCCTCGACCCCTGGGACATCGATATTAACGCCCTTACAGACTCCTTTTTAAGCCATATCAAGAGGCTTGAAATACTCGATTTCAAGATACCCGCCAAATACGTGATAATAGCTGCCATCCTCATCAGGATGAAATCGGATCACCTCCACTTCCTCGAGCCCCAGCCTGAGATGCTGCCTGAAGACGGGCTCGAGATTGAAGGCAATGGCGGCTCCGGCGAGAAACTGGACATAGCAGCCTTCGACATACCCTCCAGAAGGAGGCCGGCAAGGAAGATAATGGTCGAGGACCTTGTGAGGGCCCTCAAAAGAGCCATGACCACAGAGCAGAGGCGGTATACAAGGCTGACAAAGGCAACCTTCGAGATGAAGCTTTCAAGGGAGGACATATCCAAGAGGATCGAGAACCTCTACAAAAAGATAGACAGCCTCATGTCCAGGCTGCGGAAGGAAGAGGTCCAGTTCTCCACCATCGTGCCGAAATGGGAGAGGCAGGAGGTAGTGAATGCGTTCCTGCCCCTGATTTACCTCGATCATGAGAAGAAAGTGGCCTGCAGGCAGGAGAAGTTCTTCGACGAGATATATGTCAAGAAAAGGGCAAACTGACGCCTTCAGAATCCTGATTTGCAATACCTATACGCGCTCTATAGCCAGCCTATAGTATCGATCCGCACCTCCCTTTTTACCAAAAAGCCGAAGGAATTTAACCCCCCTCAGCCCTATTATGTGATATGGAGAAGCAAGTCATAGAAGCGGCCCTCTTCATGGCCCCCAGGCCCCTGAAGGTGGAGGAGATAGGGAAAATAGCAGGCATCAACTCCCTTGGCTATGTGAAGCAAATTCTTGAGGAGCTTAAGAAGGATTACGGAGGACGGGGCATAGAGCTTGTCCAGACGCCTGAAGGATGGCAGTTGCAGGCCAGGCAAGACTTGCTTCCAAAAGTCGCCCACCTTTCCCCCTATGCAGACCTTTCCGAGGGCTGCAAGCGGACCCTGGCCCTTGTGGCATACAGGGAGCCCGTGAAGCAGGCAGAGATTATCCGCATACAGGGCAATAAGGCCTATTCCTATGTCAAGCAGCTCGAGAAGATGGGCCTGGTCAGGGGAACGGTGAAGGGCAACACGAAGATACTCGGGCTCACGAAGGAGTTCGACGCCTATTTCGGGGAGGAGAAGGAGAAGATAAAGGCCAGGCTAGCTTCAGCTTTCGAACAGTGGCAGCGGAAGGCCCAGCAGCAGAAGGCGGAAACGCATGCGAATGCCATAGGCGGCCTTCAGGAGGCCGAACATATGGCCGCGGCAGAAGAGGCAGAAAAACCGCATCTGTCTGTATCTGAAAGGACAGGGATAGAAGCTGCAGAACAGGGCAAAATGAGCGCTGAAGAGAAGAAGACAGGGGCAAATGAAGGGAAAGAAGGAAGCAAATTGCCTGCCCACAGGGTCATAACATCAGAAGGGGAGAAGAAAATAAAGTCTGTCACTGTTCCCTCAAAAGCAGAAGACAGGGGACTCCCTGCAGGAAAACCAAAGGAAAAGGCCAAAGCCAAATTCGAGAAGGAGAGCGAAGAGATGGACGAAGAGGAGTACATTTAGCTTTTCCCTTTTAAAACATCCCCTGCATATTTCTTACATTATGCCTGAAGATAGCCTTTTCTGGGCCGACCAGATGGCCGCTGCCGTGAAGGATAGGGTGGCCAGGGACCCTGTTCTCCAGAAGATTGTCAGGGAAAAAGGCTATATCTGTTATGATGAGAAAACACCTTCAGGAAAAATTCATATAGGCTCTGGAAGGGGCTGGATAATCCATGACACAGTGGCCAAGGCCATGCGCCATGCCGGAATGAAGGCAAAGTTCATCCTCAGCTCTGACGACATGGACCCTATGGATGCAATACCTGTAGGCCTTGACAGGAGGAAATTCCTGCCTCTCATGGGCATGCCTATGAAGGATGTCCCCAGCCCTGCGGACGGATACGCCTCATTCGCAGAATACTATTTCATGGACTCTGCCGAAAAATTCCCTGATTTCGGGATAGAGGTGATTCTGGAGAGGACATCCCGCCACTACGGGAACGGGGATTTCAATCCTTACATCAGGCTCGCCCTGGACAGCCATGAGAAAATCCAGAAGATATACCAGCAGATGTATGGAAAAGGGATAGGAAAGCTGCCTTTCAATCCCATATGCGAGAAGTGCGGCAAAATCGGGACTACTGTGGCCTATGAGTGGGACAGGGAAAGGGAAGTGATAAAATACAGGTGCTCCCCTGACCTTGTCGACTGGGCCAGGGGCTGCGGCCATCGGGGAGAGGCATCCCCATACAACGGGAACGGCAAGCTGCCGTGGAAAGTCGAGTGGGCCGCAAAGTGGCCGACGGTTGGCGTAGTCTTTGAGACCGCAGGCAAGGACCACTTCTCGAAAGGGGGCGCAAGGGAAGTGGCCATAAGGATATCCTCTGAGATTTTCAATTATCCTCCCCCATACCCTTCGAGCAGGACCGAGATAGGAAAGGGATACGAGTTCTTCACTGTCGGAGGGGCCAAGATGTCCACGTCAAAGGGGATAGGGGTTGGGTTCAGGGAAATCTCAGACATCCTCTCCCCAAAGATACTGAGATACCTTCTGGTAAGGACAAGGCCCCATGCTGTTATTGATTTCGATCCATATGGAACCAATAAGCTCCTGCTACTCTATGACTGCTACGACAGGACCGAAAGGATATATTTCGGGGCAGAGAAGGTTGAAAACAAAAAGGAAGAGATGCAGGAAAAAAGGATATATGAGCTTTCATATGTAGGGAAGATGCCAGCAGCCCTCCCGCCCCAGATACCTCTGGCATTCGCCTCAATGGTTGTCCAGACAACAAATTTCGACATACACAATGCTGTCCAGAAGATTTGGCAGATGAAAGGAATGGGAAAGCCCGGTAACAATGAGAAATCATATCTGGAAGAAAGGCTGAATGACGCTGCCAGCTGGGTGAGGAAATTTGCGCCCGAGCAGTACAGGTTTTCTTTGAGAGAAAGGGTAGAGAAGCTGCATCTGGAAGCCGGTTTAAGAAATGCGCTCGGAGACCTGTTCCATGTACTGAAGACATTCTCTGATGAAAAAGAACTGGAAGAAAACATCTACGAAATCATAAAAAAGAACAATGTCGAGGCCAGGGAATTCTTCAGGGCCTGCTACACGATTCTCATAGGGAAGGACCACGGGCCGAAGCTGGCCCAGTTCATGCTTTTTGCAGGGAAGGACAGGATTGTCAAGCTTCTACAGCAGGCTATTTCCTGATAGCTTTGCATCCTGTTTTCGCACAGGGGCGCAGGCCAAGCTTAAATATATCTGATACATGATGTAGCCATGACAGGCGTACATGGAGGCATAAGGGCCAAATTGTCAAGGAACTCCGACATCCTTATAGCAATTGTAGCAGGCCTCGCTATCGTTTCAGTAATCGTAATATATCTCCTCAATATTCCCTATTCCCCCCCGGCTGCGGAAAAAGCTGCGCCTGCACTTCAGCCGGCCAGAACGGACAACGACAGCCTCGTCCTGGATAATGGCACAAGGCTCATAAGGGTTATTGAGAACAATACATATTCAGTGGATATCGAATATACTTCTGATGGCAGGCAATACAGATACATCTTCTTCCCAGAGCTCGTGCCTGCCCTAGAGTGGCTGAAGAACAACACAAGGCCGGATGATACAGTTACAAGCTGGTGGGACTACGGCCACACCATAAGGGGCTATTCGGACAGGAAGGCCCTGGCCTATGCGCCATCCAAGAGCATACTGTTCAGCGTTGCCGATTATGCTGTTACAGTAAAATGGGATGCGCAAGCAGCAGGGGAGCTTGAGGAAGACAGGAAAATATACGACATTGCCTCAATCCTTTCTTCAAGTGATTATTCAAGATCAAGGGAGCTGATGAAAAAACACAATTCGAAATACATACTCATTTCATCATCCGACGTCTCCAAGACATGGATCATGTACAACGTGACAAGCACGTCATATGAGATCGTCAATACCAGCATGGGACCGATAGCAGTCAACTCCACAAGCCTCATCTTCCAGATCCTCAATCTTTCCAAAATAGACGGCTTCGAGCTGGCATTTACAGACAACAGGAACGCTGCGATATACAGGGTTGTGTGACGCGATGGTATAGGATATAGATTACTGAAACAGGGCATACCATTTGTTGCTACAGGCGCTGCCGGAACTGGGGCAGCACTTGGTGCAGAGGCATCTGGTGTGACAGATTGGATGGTTAATATTAATGAATATTATATCTCACTGTTTGGGCAATGGGCAAAAAATTTAGGGGAAAGCCTGAGGCCGGCATTCCATTATTTGACAGATATTGGTCTTGGCGGAGCAGCAGCATATCTGGCTTATTCGGCTTCCAGAAAATATCTGGAATAAAATCTCATCGAGGATCTCAGACGGCAGTAATCAGATGCCTATTGTTTTAACCCGTATTGCCCTTTGTTTCCAAGCATCTCCTCTATCCTCAGAAGCTGGTTGTATTTGGCCGTTCTCTCGCCTCTTGCCGGTGCGCCTGTCTTTATCTGGCCAGCATTCCAGCCCACGGCCAGATCAGCTATGAAGCTGTCCTCCGTCTCCCCGGAGCGGTGGCTTATGACCACATTCCAGCCTGCTTTTTTTGCCATCCTGAAGGCCTCCACGGCTTCTGTTATGGTTCCTATCTGGTTGAGTTTGAGGAGCAAGGCATTTGCTGCCATCATATCTATTCCTCTCGAAAGCCTCTTTACATTTGTGACAAAAATGTCATCCCCTACAATCTGTATCTTCCTTCCTATGGCCTCTGTAACCTTTCCAAACCCGTCAAAATCCTCCTCATGAAGAGGATCCTCTATGGAAGCAATGGGATATTCCTCGCATAGCTTCTCATAAAAGGAGGCCATATCTTCCGGCACAATTTTCTTGCCGTCAATATGGTAAAGCCCCTCTTTGAAGAAGCTGCTTGCTGCCGCATCCAGTCCCAGACTGATTTCTTTTGGGCCGTAGCCTGCAATTTCAATGGCCTTCATTATTGCACCTAATGCCTGCCTTGTGTCAGACATTGGGGGCGCAAATCCTCCTTCATCACCCACATTTATCGCGCCTTTCCCGTGTTTTTCTTTGAGATATCCCTTGAGGCTGTGATAGATTTCCGATCCGGCCTTCAGAGCCTCTGAAAAGTTTTTCATGCCGGAGGGCATTATCATGAACTCCTGTATCGCAAGGCCGTTTCCCGCATGCATGCCGCCGTTTATGATGTTTATCATGGGGACAGGCAGTATGATGGCCTTTCCTTTATTCATTTCAGCAAGATGCTGGAACAACTCACGTCCAAGGCCTGCTGCAGCGCATCTCGCATTCGCCATGGAAACGGCAAGGATCGCATTTGCGCCTAAATTGGATTTGTTTTGCGTCCCATCGGTTTCTATCATTTTTTTATCCACTTCTTACTGCCTTCTGGAATCCGTTCCAATCAAGAGTTTCGAAATCCTTGAATTCACATTCATGACAGCATTCCTTACACCTTTCCCATGGAATTCCTTTGTCCCGTCTCTCATTTCCAAAGCCTCATGCGTGCCTGTGCTCGCTCCTGACGGGACCATCGCTCTTCCTGAGCCTTTCCCTGAATAGACTTCGGCCTCGACAGTAGGCGTGCTTCTGGAATCAAGCACCTGCCTTCCGTGGACCTTGGTTATCCCGAATCCTTCCATAATATCAATCTATTTTACGGTATAAAATACTTGTTGTTCTTTTGTAATTCCATTCCATTTGGAAAAGCTTCTCATCTCAGCATGCTTCGAATGAAAAGAAAAGCATTCGACGGCCTTTCAGCCAGCCTGCGCATGACATATGGGAACCAGTCCTCTCCATAGCTGAGATACATCCTTGCCGGGCGGCCCTTCTGTGCGAGCCTTTGAAGCTCTTCCGTTCTGATGCCGTGAAGCATCTGGAATCCGTATTTTTCTTCCGGGATCTCCATGTGGTCTATGATCCACTCAGCATGTCTGATCAGTTCTGCGTCATGTGTGGCTATTGCAGTCCGGTAGCTGCCTGATTTCGACTGATAGAGGGCCATATCCAATATCCTTCTGAAGGCCCTGTCTATCTCAGCCCTTTCGGTTATGAAATATTCAGGATCGCTGTAGGCGCCCTTGACAAGCCTTATGTTGCCGTTCTCTCTAAGGAGCATTTCAGCATGCTCTTCAGCCTTTTTGTCATTGGCCTGCAAAGCAACGATGATGGGAGGATACTGTTCATGAAATTCCAGATACAGGTCAATGGTATAATCAGTAAGTTCACCGCCCTCCATATCCATTTCAACATTCACTCCCTTTTCCTTTGCATATCCTACTATCCTCTTCAGGTTGTCATGGCAGATGATTGGTCCATTGCCTTCGATATCATATCCCAAATGCGAGGGCTTTACCGAAATATCTCCATTGATCCCCTCTTCTGCAATTGTGCTGATTATCCGGATAGTTTCTTCAGCCTCCTTCTCAACCCTTTCTTTCAGGTCTTCGCCCACATGAGATATGCTGCTCGCTATTCCATATTGCTCATATTCTCTCGCCACCTCCACGGCATTTCCAAGGGATTCGCCGGCAAGGAACTTCTTGGTAAGGCCGGAAAAGACTCTTTTGCCCACAGGGCTTCTGGTGAACCGATTGGGCCATTTTCTTTTCGACATCCAGTAAAATCCGCTGCCTATGGGGCCCATAATCTCTTAAATAATATTCAGGGCAGAATTTTTATTGGAAAACAAAACCGTAGCTCACAGGTGCTCTGCAGAAGCCTAATGCATTTCTAAAATATCTTGAACTTGGAAGGCTCTATCCCCTTCTCCACAATCACGAACTTGGCCTCTTTCCCTTCCTCCATAAACCTGTGCTTTGTTATTGTGGCCTTCCTTTCCGACAGCTTCTCAGTCTTCTCAAGGAAGATTATGGCCTTGCTCCAGTATTTCAGAACATCGCCTCCAATCATTTCATTCTCCCCTGTCTCCCAGTTCTTGAACGTGTGCGCAGTCATTATAACCGGTATCTTCCTCTGCCTGGCCATATTGGACAGCACGGAAAGCTGCCTGCTGAGCTCCCTGTTAGCTTCAAGAAGCTCCTCCCTGCTCTGCCTGCCTTTTTCAGGATCATTCCCGAGCCTGTACAGGGAAACAATGGAGTCAACAATTATGAGATCCGCATTTTTTTCCTGCAGCTGCTGTATGCATTTCCTCTGCTCTTCAAAAGTCTTTGGCTCCACAATTTCAATATTCTTGACAGCAGAATCGAAATCAATATCATTTCCTTTGCATATCTGCTGGAGCCTTTCCACGCTAAAGCCGCCCTCTGTATCAATATAAACCGCTTTTCCTTTATTCTTCACACACTCCAAGACAGCGAGCAAACACAGATTAGTTTTCCCTGTCCCGGGCCCCCCATAGAAATTGGTCAAAGCCCCGCTCTCGAGGCCGCTGCTGCCGAACATGCCGCCTACGGGTTCAGGGAACGTAATGGCCATGATTAGATTATGGAGGCTGTATTTTAACCCTTTTCCGCATTTAAACTTGGAAAAAGCGTTAACGGAAAACGGCCATTAAGTCGCCTATCCACTCCTTCATTTGCAACAGTAAGGATATATAAGCCTGCGCATCACTATATTCAACCGGTGATGGTGATGCCATTCCAATATGCCCAGCAGGTGAGGCTCTTTGCCAGAGCGGGAAGGGGAATAGCCCAGATCTAGAGAGCCTTATAGCTGTTATATGGCTTCTGGCCCATCACTCTTTGGCAGAAAAGCAATGGCTGATTCTCAGAGAGCTTGCAGTTGCTGATGGAAGATTTTCAATAACAAGATTTGTAAACAGCCTTTCCTCAGGAAAAGACATATCAAGGTCAAGCCTTTGGTCTAGTGTGAGGCAACTCAAAATGTTCAATTTGATCGATACCTTTCCCCATGCAAGGCTTACAGATATGGGCAGGCTTCTTGTAGAAATGGAGGTGCAGCATGAGAGAAGACAGAGTCAGATATCTGCAGGAATTGTCTGATGATATGGGCGCCTACATAAGGCCCGAATGGGTTCTGGAAGAAGGGAAGAGAACAGATTACATAACAGAGGACAGAATAAAGATGGAAATATCGCAACTTTTGGGCAGGCTGTCACAGGATTTCGGCGCTATGATAGTTGATCTATGGACAAACAACAATGATGCTGAATACAGAAACACTCATAAAGGCATGAGGGGAATGGATGTGAGGATATTAATCAGATACCCAGAAAAGTAATTATGGATGTCCTGACCAGGCTGGAGCTTATCAGGAACGTGGGAGAGGAGATAATAACACTGGAAGAGTTAAGGCAGCTCCTCGAGACAAATCCTAAACCAGTGGCCTATGACGGCTTCGAGCCTTCAGGCCTCGCCCCCATCCACTTCGGCATTTACCGTGCAATAAACCTCAAAGACCTCCTGAAGGCAGGCATCCATTTCAAGCTTTTCCTTGCCGACTGGCACGCATGGGTGAACAACAAGATGGGCGGCGATCTGGAGAGGATAAGGAAGGTTGGCGAATACTTTGTTGAAGTGTGGATGGCTGCTGGAATAGATATGTCAAAGATTGAAATTGTATGGGCCAGCGATATTTGTTCTAAAAGAGAGTATTGGAAAAAAATGATAATAATAGGCAAAAATACCACAATAAAAAGGGCTGCAAGAGCCTTAACTATTATGGGCCGGAAAGAAGGGGAATTGCAGGAGGTCGCCCAGTATCTGTATCCCCTGATGCAGGCCGCAGACATATTCGAACTGGATGTCGACATCTGCCAGCTCGGTTTGGACCAGAGGAGGGCCAATATCCTGGCAAGGGAAGTGGCCGAAAGGATGAAATGGAAGAAGCCAGTAGCTGTCCACCACCACATGCTCATGGGCCTGCAGGGAAAGAAGCAGGCCGAGGGCTTTGAGACAAACGCTGAAATGGACGCCGAGATAAGCAGCAAGATGTCTAAAAGCAAACCGGAATCATCCATATTTGTCCATGACACACTTGGTGCAATAAAGTCAAAAATAGCAAAGGCATACTGCTCCCCGAAGGAGGTGGACAACAACCCCATGCTTGAGTACTGCAGATATATCATATTCAGGCACTTCAGGGAAATGAGGATAGAGAGGCCTTCCAAATTCGGGGGAGACGTCTCATTCAGCAATTATAAAGAACTGGAAGACACATTCAAGAAAGGAGAGCTGCACCCTGCTGATTTGAAAAATGCCGCCGCAATTCATCTGGATAAGATTATAAGCCCTATAAGGGATCATTTCGAGAAGAACAAAAAGGCAAAGGAATTGTACGATTTCGTGAGGAAGCAGGAAGTGACGAGATAGATCATATCCTTTGCTTGATGTTAAGCGCTAACCAGCCTCATACAGGCATTCTTCAAGATCTCTCAACAAGCCTGGATGCAAGTGCCTCATTGTCCAGCCCCTCACCCTGTCCCTCACAGGCCTCAGTTTCCTCTTGATGCCTTCTGGTAGAAATGTGAGCGTTGAGTATGGGGGGTCCGAACCCATTCTGTAGAGAAGATATCTCACTGACTGCGTTGGCTCTGGCCTCCCGAAATGTTTCTTGAATACCCTGTCTTTCTGCTCCCTTGCAAATTTGGCATCTACAGGTTCTCCTGTAATTGATTTCGGATGGCATCTATAGAATACGGAAACAAAAGACCCATAGGACGGCTTATAGCCGCCTTCCAGCGCAGCTTCCATGCTGGATAGCGACATATCCCTGTCTTCCCCATGGGAAAGATTGGGATCGAACACGCCTTCCTGTCCGTATTTTGCAGCCACAAAGTCTTTCAGATACCTCAAAAAGCCTGTTCCCCACATTATCGTGTGATGATTGAAAAGCCGATGATTCCCAACAGACGATAGGTATTTTTCCCCATTCCCGCCTTTCCACCCCCTGATCCCTATCACTTCTCCTGTCTCATCAAGGAAAGCCATATCAGTGTGCACAAAGCCGGTCCCGTTGCCCATTTTCCATATCCGCTTCTGAACGCTGTCTTTCGGCAGCAAATCATCCGAATGAAGAAACGCAATGGCATATAAATCGCTTGCTTCAGACCTTGTGAACACATCGCCACTGCCTGCGAGACAACAGTCTATGCCGAGATTCAGAGCATTGGAAGCCGTTCTCAGGTCTGAAGGAGACTTATCCCTTCTGATGTAACGTATTCTGGAATCATGGTATTCTCGAAGAAAGCCCTCCACATCAGAACTTGAGCCATCATCGACAACAACATGCACAAGGTTCAGAGCATCTGTCCTTTGCCTGATAAAACTCCTCACGGTATGATCAAACAGCTTCAGCCTCTCATTTTGCGGAGTTGCATAAACGGGAGATATGACAGCCGCTGTTGCCATATAGAGGGTAAGATTATAAGCTATTTAAAGCCGGATGCATGTGGTATCACCACTTCCCTCCGGCCCCTCCACCTCCGCTTCCGCCTCCGCCAAACCCGCCGAAGCCTCCCCTCCCGCCTCCGCCTTTCCCTGTCCCAAAATACCCCCATTTCCTGCCGCTTTCAGACTCGCTCGTTTTTTTTGCGGCCTTGGCTATGCCTATGATAACTACAAACACGATTAAAAAGAAAACCAGAATCAGTAAAATATCGCCCTCCTCTATCTCTTTTTCATCCTCTTTATCGCCATTTCCTTCAATCTCGGCCGAAATCCCCTTCACAGCGCAGAATATGCCTTTTCCATATTCTCCTGTCCTGAAGTTCTCCGTGAAGCAGTTTCTGCCTATCCTGCCGGCTTTCGCATCATTCATGCTCCCCTCGAGGCCATATCCGACCTCTATCCTCCATTGCCTGTCATCAACCGCTATAAGGATCAGAAGGCCGTTGTCCACCCCCTTCTTCCCTATGCCCCACTTCTGGAACAGCCTTTCGGCATATGAGTTTATCTCATCCCCCTCAAGGCTCTTTACCGTCACGACAGCAATCTCTATGCTCCTGTTTTCCTCCAGCCTTGCCAGATAATCCTCAATCTGGGCCCTGCTGTACTGGTCTATGACCCCTGCGAAATCATTCACATAGCCTTGCGGATTCGGGGTATCCAGCGCAGACTCTGCCTGGGATATGATAAGAATAAGGAATAAAGGAATCAGCAAAATTTTCTTTGACATATGTCTATCTCCCCCTGCGCTGTCAAGGGAACTCGACTTGAGGCGCCTTTTCAGCCCCCTTCTCGGCCTCGAAATATTTCCTGTCAATGAGTCCCATCTGCCCGGCTATGATGGATGTCGGTATCGAGTGTATGGCAGTGTTGTACTTCCTCACATCATCATTGTACCTCATCCTCTCGACAGATATCCTGTTCTCTGTCCCTGCAAGCTCGTCCTGCAGGCTGAGGAAATTCTGGCTGGCCTTCAGCTCGGGGTAATTCTCTGCAACAAGCAGCAGCCTCGATATGGTCCTTTCCACATCTCCCGCAGCCGCTATCTTCTCATCCTGTGTCGGGGCCGTCTGCCACCTTGACCTGATCTCTGTTATCTCCTTCAGCACCCTCTCTTCGAAACTGGCATAGCCTTTGACAACATTCACGAGGTTCGGGATAAGATCAACCCTCCTCTGGTACTGCGCCTCCACATTGGCCCACTGCCTGTCCACAGCCTGGTTGAGGCCGACAAGGTAATTGTACGTGGAGACATACCATAACACAGTAATCAGCACAATTGCTGCTACGCCTCCGAGAGCATATTTGGCCGTGTTGTCCATCGTAATTATTGGTTTTCTCCGCTATTTAAATCGCTCTTGGCGATATCATATCAGCTCATCGCTGAAGTCTTCCCATGACATCTCCAGCTTCCTGAAATACTTGTTGATCTTCCTGACAAGAACCCTGGCTAAGCCCACCTTGTCAACTTCTTTCAGGCTCATATCGGCTGTTTCCCTTGCGAGCAAAGTCCCCTGAGGCTCAATCAGTTTTGACTTGTCCAGAGGGCTGCCGGAAAAATCAGGATTGTTTTCAGGGCAGACGATAAGCGAGCCCTTGGGCTGGTTGTAGTAATGAGAACCAAGGCCGTCATAAAGCAGCGCATGGAATAATCTTCTGTCTCCCCGGGAATAGGAAAAGAGATCTATTGTCGCTACGGGGACTTCATACACTGCTTCCTCCCCTCCGACTGTGCCTGTTTCAACCTCCTTGAATGCGTATATTATCGATTGCCTAGGATGATATCCCAGAGAAATTGCAATGATATCAAAGGCCGCCGTCAACTCCTGCGATTTCGCAGGATAATGTATGGAATCCACTTTTTTCTGCGTTCTCAAAAATCCGGAAAGGCCGCTCAGCATGATAGGCACAGAAAGCCTTCCAGCCTGCCCTTTAAGTCCGCTGCTCCTGTATGCATTTTCTATGCCTTTGGAAGCATCAACCCTTTCAAGGCAGCCTATTTTTTCCTCAACCCCTATGCCTTCATACCCATCATTCGCCCTGTCTATACTGAATTTCATTCTGGATTTTGGATAGAAGGTATTTATATCCAAAGCAGGCCTGTTACCGGTGAACTGCGGCAGCCTATTTCTTCAGCTTCCTGAGGATCTCCTCGCATCTCTCCAGATGGTAGCTTGCCATCAAATCCAGGTCTCTGGTGGCAAAATCGTTCGCAAGCCTGTACTCCTCCTCCAGCTCGCTTCTGTCAACGCCATACACTGTTGGCATGGCCTTTTCTATTTTCGAAAGCCTGCCTCTGACATCTCCCGGAAAGCCATCCTGCTTTGGTGCTTTCATCCTGCCAGCGCCTCTGAGAATTCTTTTAATTGTTTCCGTAATACCGCCTGCTTTTTGCTTGCTCTCAATCTCGCTTTTTTCGCTCACCTTTTTCCCGGACATCTCTTTCCCGGCTTCGCCTTTCCATTCGCCTGGCATTGTGCCCTTTCCAAGATTCATATCTTTCTGTTTCTTTCCTTCAATCGCCTTCGGCCGCCTAAGCAGCGCCTTGAAGCTGAAGGCCGCCCCGAAAAGCCTGCCCATCTCCTGCCTGGCTTCTGTCCCCTTTGCCCTTGCTGTGAGCAGCCTGTCCTGCTCCTTCACCATTATGCCCCTGAATGTCTTCTCGTCTATCTTCCTCTTGAAATACTGGATCTCCGCGTTTTTCCTGCTGGCTATTATGGCCTGCTCCTCAGCCAGCAGCTGATGAAGGCTTCTCCTCAGCCTTGTGTAGGGGATTGCGAATGCTGTCATGAAGTAGCTGCCAAACGAAACAACAACAATGACAGCCACTATGGCGTTGAGGTTCGAATAGACAAATTTCAGGAAAGCCAGGCCCACGCTTTCCAGAGAGGCCTTTATGAACTCATCTTCAGTGGCGCTCATCAGCTTTTCAAGTGACTGCAGGTCATCAGATGATATGGCCTTTTCCGCCTTCTCAAGGGCTTTTTCTATCCTGCCTATCTTCTCCTTCAGGCTTTCGACGTCTATGCCCAGGTTTTCAAGTTCTATAGTAGCATTTTTCAGATCTGCCAAGGCCTTGGGATATTTGTTCCTTATAGTCTCCGCGAGCCTGTTGGGAAGGACTTTTATGAGTATGGAGGCTGTTTACTCTGCCTGACAATCCTAGTCGGAAAAAGTCACAACGGAAACATAATCGCAGGGTCTGGCAGTCAGAGGCACATGGATCTTTATCTGCATCGCTTTTTCAGTGCCCTTTATCCCTTCTATCTGCAATGAGCCCTTTTCAGGGAAGAACCTGCAGCATTCGCTCTGCACCCCCACTTCCACATCAAGCCTCTCGTTTCCAGTATTCCTTACCTTCCCGCTGATGAATGCATCCATCCCCTGCCTGATTTCGAAGGACAACTGATAGAGCAGAAGCTCAAAGGCCGCGATTTTTTCTGCCTCCCTCTGTATCTTCCTGCACGCACGCAGCATGATGTCGCATTCCAGGCCGCCTTCGCAGTCCCTGTCGCTTGCACATGCCTCGCCTTCCCTGCTCAGGTTCTTGGCTGCCCCTATTGCGCTGCTTGATGTCCCGCCGCCTACTGAAGCGCCAGAGGAGCCTGAAGAGGATGACTGCTGGGTTGTCGGCACCACAAAATCTGTCCCTGAATTCTTGAAAGAATCAGTGCCTGATGCAAAGATGCTGAATGACCCGCTGGCATCAGCTGCCGATAACGATTGGTTATTTGAGTATATTCCGTCGCTCTCTTTGCTGAGAAGAGCAAACTGGTTATTGCACTTGTTGGTCTGGCACTGGACAATCACAGAGGCGTCAGCTACAGGCTCTGATCTTATGTTCAGCACCCTCACCCTCATATTTATCTGCTGGCCTGAGCTTACAAATTCGTTTGCTATCGGGCTTATTATCTGGGTTGTAAGGGATTTGTAGACCCCGAATGCCGCTGTTGCGACCCCCCTGTTTCCGCTCCTGCTGGCATTGGCATAGACCACATACGTCGCACTGCTGCCTGAATCGGCATCGGGCTTGTCAGTTGCCTCTATCCTGTAGTATGCCGAACCCTGAACAGAGCCGTTGGCCACAGTGGCATTTGCCGCAGACCTGTCGAGGATGATGCTGAGGTTGAAGCCTGTCACATTCTCATTGTTGGCATTTCTGACGATCACATTGATGCTGACATTCTCGCCCTTGTTGTACGAGCTGTATGGAGTTGACACGTTTACAGTGTACACATCTGTCACATTGAAGCTGCCTGCGGATGATGAGTTTATGTTTCCCGACATGTCGGAAGCAAAAACAATGAACGAGAAATTGCCGGTCTCATTCGCATTTGTGAAATCAAGAGAATAGAGACTGTTCCTTATCTGCGAGGCGGAATGGTTTTGCCTCCCTCCCGAAGGGTGCGTCACCTGCACCGTGACAGAATTTATTATCGAATTGTCCGTCACATTGGCGGATATGGTATTGGTTTCGTACAGGTTAAGGGTGCTGTAGGCCTTGGAGACGGAGTTTATCTGCGGCCTCTGGCTGTCGCTGGCTATGACAATCACGAGCATGCTACTGTTTGCGGGCTGGTGGTAGGTGGAGTTGACAGTGAAGTTGACATACGCCTGGCCTGCAGCCGTGCCGTTTACTGTGAAGCTTACCTTCCTCGGTTTTGTGCCTTCAAACGTCACATTGCCGATGTTCCTGAAGTTTTCCGTAAGATTAATCACGCCTGATGATGAAGAATATGCCGATACATTTATCAGATCCCCATTGCTCGGGGTAAGGAGCATGCTTATGTTGGCAGGCTGGCCAAGAGGTATGGATACCTGGCTGCCATTGCCGTCAGCAGGCTCTATGCTTATGTTTCCTAGCGGCACAGAAAAGGTTAAGTTTTTCGTGACAGTGATCCTCATTATGGCTGTAACAGAGACTGTGTAATTTCCTGACCTTGTGACGTTCCTGTATGCTCCTGAGTACTGCAGACTGCTGCCTGAAACACGTGAGAGAGATACAATCTCAGTAACATTCCCCGGCTTCATAATCAGCGCCCTCACGCTCTGCACGGAGCTAGCATTCCCGCTTATGTTGGCCTGTATTGCAAGGGTATTGTTCACGGGCAGGCTTGAATTGGAAAGGGATACATTGAACTGGAGCTCCTTTACCTCCAGCTGCATGGTCGTATTCAGCGATCCGATGTTTCCCTGGCTGTCGTTCGCATATTCTGCAAGTATCGTGTAGTTCCTGCTGTCCTGGGTCTGGTTTAACACAAGCTCCCATGTCCCTGATTGGAGGCTGCCGGTGAGTAAGGAGAGGCTCATGTTGGTGAGGTTGCCATAGCTGTCGTTCACCATCACCCATGCGGCTGTCACATTGGCATTGTCTGTAGCAGCAAGAGTGACTGAAGATGACTCATTGACATTGACAATATTCAGCGAGATGTCAGCCGAGGATATCTCAGGCCTCTCGGCGTCAAGGGCAGTCACGATCACGCTATTGCTGGCATTGAACATGCCTGAGAGGCCATCTATGGCCGTTGCAGTGAAGTTGAAGATGCCAGCTGCCGGCAGGGATATGTTCCAGCTTGCTGTCCTGCTGCTATTGGATGGTATGCTTTCAATGATCGTATAGTTGTTTCCTGCATCCGAAGAGAATGATGCATTGACATAGTATGCCTTTCCGCTTCTCCCCTCTTTGGCATCATTAGTGACAGTGACGCTGAAGTTGAAGTAACCGCTCTGGTTGAATACGCATGCTCCAAGGCCATTGCAGAGCATCGAGGTTATGTTAAGGAGAGGGGAGATGGTTGTGGTATAATCAGAAATGTTTGTCTCTCCCGCGCCTATTGTCCATGAAGAGTTTGTATCCTGAACTTTTGCCGATGCGCTGGTGTTTGCTGTTATATTGATTGAGGAGACAGCAGTCAGAGGGGTTGCAGTTATCAGGTTTCCTGCATAAATCATGGAGCATGCTGAGCCGCATTCATACCGGCTTATATTGGAATAGGAATCAGGCAGGAAGAGGTTAAAACTTTTATTGGCCATGCTCCTGTTGAAATTGATGGATAGCAGGATGGAGCCGTTTGTGGCCGAATCTATTGTTTTTGATCCGTTTATTGTCGCCGACAGCGTCGAATTGACAACAAGGAAGCTCCTGTTTAGCTGGGTCTCATTGAGGCCCGCTGCATTCCCCATGCTGTCATTCGCGAACAGCATCGTGATTGTGTGCCTTCCTGTCGCATTTGTATTCGCAAATGCCAGGGAAAAGTTTGCTTCTCCTGAATAAGGAGACATGCTGAAGTTCCTCCTCATGCCGGAATAGTTCAGTTCCACGATGGCGTGGCTGATGCCGCCTGCGTCTGACAAATTGGCCATTATCCTGATGCTCTCGAAGGGATGCACCCTGGCATCGCTGAAAATCGCATCTGTCACATTGAATGATATGTTGCCTGATGTCGGAGGGGCGTTGTCAAGGGTATAAGCCGCATACGTCGAAATTGTATTTCCTGCGGAATCAGTTGCATATAATGTGACATTTCTTTGCCCATTGCCTGAAAAGGCCGGACTGAAACCGATCCCGCTCGGGAAGCTTGTGTTTGTCCCGTTTCCGTTGTCGAAACGAAGGGAAGCCATGCCTGAGGCAGAGTCGGAAACTGCCACAGTAAGCTGTGTGGAGGATGTTATCCTGCTGCCGTTTGCCGGGCTCGTGGAAATGAATGATGGCTTAGTGAGGTCAACAGAAAAATTCCTGCCTGCTGAGGCTGTCAGTCCGACAGAGTCATTGGCCTGCACTGTCACCTCGCACTTTCCCATGCCCTCTGTCTGGCAGTAGGAGATATTTGCGAGGAAAGGCTGGCCGCATGGAATTGTTATCCACCCTGATTCTGAGCTTCCTGCAATTCTGGACATGCAGGATAAATTGCTGGTATCTGCAGCGGAGAAGGTCACATTAAAACTGTTTGACTGCCAGCTGTTGGCGGCAGGAGATGCGATTGATACAGAAGGCTGTGTGTTGTCAGTGCTCAGGTATATACTGCTTGTATTGCTGTTTCCAGCTTCATCTGTTGCTGAAACCTCTATCATGCAGTTCGAAGCATTGTTGTCGGAGCAGAGCTGGGTGCTGAAGCTGATGTTGGACGCGCAGCTCGTGTTGAATGGGCCATTCGTTCCTGACTGGGCGAAGCTCCAGCTGCAGGAGCCCAGCCTGACGGCATCTGAGGCAGAGAAGCTCACATTTATCGCGCGTGTCTGTAGGCTAGCATTGGAAGGGGATGTTATGGAAACAGATGGCTTCTGCCTGTCTATGTATGCCCAGCTCCTGTCTGTCGCCGATGCTGTCGTGTTGTCTATTGAAGTGAAATTGACAGAATAGTTTCCATCCGCAAGGCTCTGGATGTTTATTGTATTTGTAAATGAACATGTAGTTGAGCTGATGCCCGCTACCGAATAATTGGCTATCAATGTCGAATTGTAAATATAGTAGCTGCACTCCGTCAGTATCCTGCCTATTACTGCGGAGCCTCTCATGTCGAGGCTGAAATTGCCGCCTAATATCTTTTCTCTGGGAAAGACTATCGCAGCAGTGGGCTTCTGATTGTCGACTGAAAATGTAGCGTTCCTGCTTGCCGCATTGCTCGCATTGTCAGAGGAGTTTACCACAAGGACAAATGTTGCGACAGTATACGGATTGCTGTCGAACGTCGAGTTCCAGTTAGGATATGTGAGGTTGCCGCTGGAAATCGTCTGGCTCATGTTGCTTGCGTTGAGGATGCTGTATGTCGCATTGGTTGCTCCTGCCCCCAAGTCGGTTATGTTGGCCCTTATCTCGATTGCGCCTGACCTGCTGCTCCCATCGGGAGGGTTGAGAATCGTTATTGAAGGCGCCTTCCTGTCTATCCTTATCAGGCTGCTGTTTTTAGTGCTCTCCAGATTGCCCACGCTGTCATTGCTCCTGTACCGGACATATATCTGGCACTCCTCACCCTGGCCGCATGCTGCTGTTGCCACTGCTCCTGCCGTTGCCGGCATGCACTCAGGCTGGGTTGTCCTGTAAGTGCAATATAATGTGACACTGCATGCAGTCACGTTGTCTGTGCAGTTCAGCCTTACAGCCTGGTCGCTTGTTTTCCAGTCAGGGGATGTATAATTGTCTGAAGTGTTTGGCGGCGTCACATCCAGCGTGTAAAAAAGGAGGGTATTGTTCGCATTTCCTGCGCTGTCATTCGCATATACTGTGAGGTTCCTGAGGCCTTCCCCTGTGAACCCCGGGCTGAATGAGATATTGTTTGTTATGCTGAAATTCGTGCCGTTGCCGTTATTGGCAAGAGCATTAGCGCCCGAAACGGCATCAGAAAAGGATATGGTGGCTGTTGTACTGCCTGTTATGTTGGAGTTGTTTGCAGGGGAGAATGAAGAGAAAGAGGGCGCTGTATTGTCAGCAATAAAGGCAAAAAGCGTCGTGTTTGTATTTCCTGCGGAATCATTCGCATACGCCCTCAGAGTCCTGCTGCCTTCGGCCGTATAGCCAGGATTGAAAGAGACATTGTCTGCAAAGCTCGTATTTGTTCCATTGCCGTTATCAAACCAGCTGGCGGCTATGCCTGAAAATGATTCTATTAAATCTATCCTTATGTTCCTTGCAAAGTTTATATAGGAGCCGTTGGCAGGATCCATCAGATTGAATGCAGGGGCCGTGTTGTCGACGGCAAACGAATAAAGGGTCCAGTTCTGGTTGCCCGAATTGTCCATGAAGCTTGCATTCAGCGTCTTGTTCCCTTCGCTCGCATAACCTGGATTGAATGCCGCGCCGCTGGAAAAGCCTGTTTTTGTCCCATTGCCGTTGTCGAATGTGTGGCCTGAGCTTGCAACGCCTGAAAGGCTGTCGTTCAGCGCTATAGTGAGGTTTGCCGAAGAGGTTATGAATGAGTTGTTGGCCCTCGATATCGATACTATATAGGGAGGCTGGCGGTCGATGGTAATCGTATCACTCAGTGTGGTTGTCTGCACATTCCCTGCTGTATCTTTCACCTGCACATAAATTGTTTTCAGGCCATCGGAATTCGTGCAGCCATAACTTGAATTTGTGAAATTGAAATCAGAATATGTTGTAGTCCATGCTACCCAGTTTGCCCAGTTTGAGTTGTCGCATGAGAAGCGCATGTAATCAGGGTTGCCATCCGATGCGTTCTGGTCAGCTATATAGAGTGCAGGCTTCTCTTTGTTCGTATATGTTGGCCCGGGGTCAGAATCGCTTTCTATGGTTATTCTTGAAGCAGTAGGAGCTGTCCTGTCCACGCTAACCGTCACATTGTCGAACTTCCCCCAGAAGCCGTCAAAGTCCTTGCAGTGCACGGCTATTGTATGGTTCCCCTCTGAAAGGCCTGCAGTATTTATAGTTATATTTGCAATCTCTGTGGCGCTGCTGAATGACCCGTCTTTTGCCCCAAGGGCTGTTCCTGAGCCGAAAGAGCCTGTTGTGTCCACAAAATACTCCGCTGCCGTTATGTTCGAATACCTCTGGGTTGTGTTGCATGTGACGTTAAGCACAGTCGTGCTGTTTGTCAGATTTGGCGTCAGCCTTGCCCCCTTAGAATCTGGAGACACGAGGTAACCTAGAACCTGCTTCATCAGGCTTCGTCGCGTGGAGTTTCCGCTGCTCCTTTCAAAGGCAAAGCCGAAGAGTAAGGTTTTGTATGATGCCGTCTTTGCTCTTATGGCGGCATATCCGCCCTCAAAGGCGTCGCTACAGATCCAGTAATATAGGCCAGAAATTAAATAAAGGCTGCAGTATTTGAATACATTGGCTGAAAGCGAATCCTTTCCGTCTATAATGTCCGGATTGTCAGCACCGGCGTTAAGGATGTTTATCGTGAAGTCATCGCCTATGGGGTCTTTTTTTGTTGTGTCGGCATCCCTCACGTAATCATCATAAAAGGCATCATCTGCTATGTATTCAGCATGGAGGTAGCTCTCAAAGAAGCTGTCCACATGGCCTATGTCAGACGCTATGTCCTGGCCTGTGAGGAACAGCTTCCCGCCATTGTCCAGGTACCACTGGAGGTTCTGCCTGTCTGCTGCTGTCAGGGTCGGATAGTTGAAATCCCCGCCTACCGCTCCTGTATCGAAGGCCGTAAACCAAATAACTATGTCATAGTCCCTCATCAGGCTGGTGCAGCTTGCCGTTGTCGTATTGTATCCCGGGCCGTCGCCTGTCTGAGACGAAACCACGCACTTGTCGAAAGAATAGCCGTTCCCCTGTATGGCCCATGCATAATATTTCTCAAGCTGGGAGTTTGTGCATTCCACCCCTCCCGGACAGAAATGGGCATCCTCGACAAGAAGTATTTTCGCCTTGGGGGAGTCAGAGTATACTATATTCGATAGAAGGGCAAAGGCAAAGGCCAAAATAAGGAGAAATCTGAATAAGCGCATATTATAATGTTTGTTTTGTGATTAATAATTAATTTTGTTACTAACCTAATAATATAGGGCAGAATGGGCTACGTAAAAATGCCAAAAGCGGGCCTATTTCTTCATCCCCGCCTTCCTCATTACCGCCTCAGGGTCCATATAATATTCCGAGACAAGCCTGCCCACATCGTTTATGTCATTTATGTTTTTCTTCGCCATCCAGTTCAGCATCCCGACCTTCTGCCGCTGGTCGGCCACAAAATCGTCATACTCCATGCCCGCATAGAGCTTGAGCTCGTCCATCACCCTTGCCGACTTGTTCAGGGAAAGCACCTGGTCTGTTGTGGGGATCCACCTGAAGACAGGGTTTAGTTCTGCTACAGCATTGTCCACATCAGAAATGATCTCCACTATCTCCAGCACCCTCCTTATCTCCCTTCTCCTGTCCCTGTGCATGACAGCCACGAGGTCAAGGGCTCCAAGCATGCTCACAGGGATGCTGATGGGCGGGTTTGTAAGCCTCTTGACAGCTTCCTGCGCAGTATTGGCATGAAGGGTAGAATATACAGAGTGGCCTGTGTGTATCGCTTCAAACAGCACTTCTGCTTCCCTGCTCCTCCTTATCTCCCCTACAAGAATTCTGTCAGGCCTCATCCTCAGGCTGTTCACCATGAGGTCAAGCATGGTCACCTGCCCTTTGCCCTCCGAATTTGGCGATCTTGTCGTCAGCGGCACCCAGTGGAGGAACTCAGGGAGCTGGAGCTCCCTTGTGTCTTCTATGCTGACTATCCTGTGAGAAGGGGAGATGAAATTCGTCAGCACGTTCAGCAGGCTTGTTTTTCCGCTTGCAGTCCCCCCGACTATGAGGACATTCATCTCATATTGTATGGCCAGCCACAGGAATGCGGCAGCCTCAGACGTTATCGTCTTGGACAATATGAAGTCCGTTATTGTCCATGGCTTCCTTGCGAAGCGTCTTATGGTCAGGGTATGGCCCCGCGAGCTTATGGGGAACAGAGTTGCATTTGTCCTATCGCCTGTTGTAAGATAGGCATCCATGAGGGGGCTGAGGTTCGTTATCTGCACCCCTATCTTCCTCCCTATGCTTGCTGCATAGTTGTAGATCTCCGCTTCAGTCTGTATGATTATATTCGTCTTGAGCCAGCCCAGCTTCCTGTGGTAAACCCAGACAGGCTCCTTGCAGCCGTTGACAACAATCTCTTCGAGGTTCTCGTCCTTCAGCAGTATCTCCAGCGGCCCCAGGCCAAGGGACTTGTTGACCAGTATTTCAGCCAGTATCTTGGCATCCGTCTCCTCCATGGAGCCGAAGGCTTCCCTTATCAGCTCCAGGCTCCTCTTGAAGAATGATTCCTTGAGCCTTTCGGCCTGCTCCTGCGTAAGCGTCTCCTCTGTGCTTATGGCTATCTCCACTATCAGCCTCTCCCTTATGGAATCCAGGACAGCCTCTGTTGCAGCCTCCACCTTCGGGAATATGACCTTATAAGTAGGGACAAACTCGGCAGGGTACTTCAGGATGCTGACTTTTGCCGACAGTTCATCCAGGCTGACATAGTATTCCCTCAGCGGCTTTCCGGCATCCATAATAATATTTGGCCGCTGCCCTTTATAACTTGGGTTTTGAACCATGTTCCGGGATGCCGGCATCTCCTTCTTGCCACCGTTAGCTTTCCCATGAAATGATGCCGCTTGATTCCTATGTCTTGTGATGGGATGAAACAGAAAGGCATTTGCAAGCTAGGCAAGGCGGCATCAATTCTCAGGAGAAAAATCAACAGCAAAAGTAAGCTATCTGATTCGGCCCCCTTTTGTCTCCCTGAACCAATATAATCGGACGGAGAGAATATTATAACATGCGGAAGCCGGATGTAAGAAATAAGGGAGATATGCTCAGCTCTATAAGATCCTTCCTCTCCGCCATAGGGAATCAGCCAGGAAAAACATCATCAGCATCTTCCAGTGATAAACTCCTGAAGAAAAAGGCGGCCGGCAAAAGGATCAGAAAGAATCTGAAGCATTCTGTAGCGAGGCGGGTCATAGCCAAAAAGACAGCGCCTATGGGAAAGCATGCCATAAGCATAGTAAAGGCTACACACCTCAGGATTCCCCGGCCTGCGGCTTCCAGGCAGCTCCTTGAGAATCTTGCCCCCAAAGTATCCATCAAGCCCGCATCCCATGCCCTAAAGCATGCAGAACCGGCCGGAAAAAAGAACCGGAAGCCTGCAATCAAACCCGCTCCCAAGCTGCTTATCCGGAAAATAGCTCCCAAGTCTGCATTCCACACCTCAAAACATTTAGGGGCTGGTGGAAAAAACCAGAAGCCTGAGCCCTCATTTCCCCAACATATTGTCCGCAGGCAATCCCTGAACCGCCTTGCCTCAAAGATCAAAGTTAAGCTCCAGTCTTACGCCCAAAAGCATGCAGAGCCTGTCGAAAAGAAGGAAGACAAAAAAGCGGTCCAGAAATCTGCCATATCCGCAGTCCAGCAATTCCTGAAGCAGTCTGCTCCAAAAATTGCCGCCAAACCTCCATTCAGAGCCCAAAAGCATATAGAGCCCCTTGAAAATACAAAACAGCTTCAGACGTCTTCTATAGCTCTGGCAGCCAAACAGATCCTGAAGCAGCTTATCCCAAAGATCGGCATCAGGCCTGCATCTCATCGCCGGGAGACCGCAGAACTTTCCGGAAAAATGAACCAGAAGCCTGCCATGCCTCCTGCCCCAAAGCAGCCGCCGCCCAAAAAAGAGCCGCCGAAGCAGGCTGGAGTAATATACAAGCCGGCCAAGGAATTGCCGGTTGACAAGAGGGAGTGGCCCATCAGCCTCGATGGAAAAGGCCAGAAACAGGCAGAAAAACCCAAGCTGCCGCAGTTCGACATGCCCATTTTCCTCGAGACAAATGTGGACAGGCTTTATGCCATCATACAGGCCAAAGGATCAATGGACATGGGCGAAGCTGCGAGACAGTTCAAGGTAACTGAGCAGAAAGTTGAGGAATGGTGCAGGATGCTTGAAGACCATGGCATGATAGAGATCCATTACCCTCCTTTCGGCAAGCCTCAGATAAGGCTGAAGCAGGCAGAGAAAAAGTCAGAGCCGCAGGCCTCATGATGATAATCAGATGCGCCCTCTCAAAGAATATTTCTCCGGATTTATGAGTTTCTGCATCAAGGCTCCAGCAGCTCGCTGAGATTATATCTTGCTGCCGTGCCATTGTCAAGCCTCAGCCATGCCTGCATCCCCCTGACAGCCTTTCCCGGATATGATACTGTGGAAAAATAAAGATCATCCACCATGCTCTTCCCGGTATCCACTGACAGCCCCAGCGCCTGTAGCTCAGGGATGTTCACGAAGCTCTCAAGGCCGTTGGAGCTCTGGTTTGTTATGTTGTCCTCCAGCCTTTTCAGGAAGCTCATGCCATTGCCGGCAAAACCGAAATAGAGGCCGTTGTCGACCGCACCTGTGACAGGAAGGTGCCATGCAGACTTGGTCTTGTTGTCAAGGTAGAGCTGTGAATAATTTGCCAGCTTCAGGGTCTGGTTGACTATGCTTACGGCATTGGGGGCAGACTTTATATAGCAGCCGGTGGCAGGGGCATCGGCAGTCTCCGAAAGCACGCCTGCGAAGCCCGAAAGGCCTGAAGCATTGTAAACGACAAGTATGCTGCTCCCATTTGCCTGGCTCGCATTGAACGATATGGAGCCCGAGCAGCTGGCCCCTGAAGCCGAGGCATTGCCTGAAACAAGCTTCCTTGCCGCATATCCCATGCCATATTTTTTCAGCAGCCTTTTCGAATAGCCATTGGTGTGAAGAGGATGTAATGGATCCTCGAACTCATATAATGCCACATTGGCAAGGCTCACCCTGCCTCCGGAAAACCTTATCCTTCCCGTAACATCAGTGACATTAATGCTCACCCTGACAGAGAAATTCATGGTGAAGGGATCCGCTAAAGACACGGAGAGGCTGCTGTAGGAAAGGGCTTTCTGGAGGTCAACGGTCACGCCAAGGATCCTTGTTCTCCAGTCATCGAGGGTATTGTTCTCCATTATGTAGATGTCGGCTGAGTTCAAAGTGCCGTTAAGCATGAGCTCCGCAATCCCTCCTGTTGAGCTGTTCAGCCCTTGCCCGTAGATTATCACATTGTTTATCGACGCCAGTATGGCCCTTTTGGCAGCAATCTCCACCGCCCTGTCAAAATCCTCAGCCATGGATCTCGACAGCTCCCCCACCTGATCCGAGACAACCTTTTCCATGCTTCCGGCGCTCTGTTCCTGCGCGGCAAAAAGGAAGCCTGAAGCGAAAAGGATGACAGGTATGGCAAGGAAGGCCGCTATTATCGAGTACACCTGCCCGTCCATGGACTTTTGCCCGTCCGTTGCCTTTCGCCTTCTGCATTCTTTCATCAGCTCAGCACCCTTATCTGGAGCCTTGCAGGCCCCCAGAGAGTAGGCACGCCTGCTATGCTCTGGTTCTCAAGCTTCACGTTGGTGGCAACCGCAAACGGCCCGAGCTCCTGCCTCAGCCTCTCCTCTGCATCGCTTTGGGCCGCAGTGAAATTCGGGAAGACATCATTATATCCTACCGCAGACTTCAGGAATGCCCTCTTCTCCCCCAGGCTCTTGTCAGGGTCTACCCCATATCCATAGGTGAAGTTGAGCTCAAATTTGTTGTATCCCAGATTCAGCACTCCCTGGCTGAGGTTGGAGGAGTAGCCGAACCTCGCAAACTCCTTGATCAGGGGGTCGCTGCTTCCATTCGCCGGATCGTGGTTGTAGAGGATGATGCCATTGGCCTTGGCCCTCTGGAGGGGATTCTGTGTTGTCCTGAAGAGCCAGGCAAGCTGCCAGATTGCTGAGAGCGGCGTGGCATTACCCGCAAAGGTGACGTTCCACCTGATATATCTTTTGAAATCAGGAAAGCCGGTGTCAGGATCGCTGGACGCTTCAAGCTGCACGGGAGAGGAGACATCAATATACAGGAATGGTGTCGATGTCGTGTGCTTCACCTCCACATAGCTGCTGTTAAGGATTCTTCTCTCGTATCCCAGCGCTTCCAGCGAGCTGTATGTGTCTATCTCGGCGATGAACCAGAAGAACCTGCTGTTGAGCATACTGTAGCTGGTTTTGGATTCCACAACGGGCCTTATATCCGTATCGTTCCATAATACTGTGCCATTGGCAGGCTGCTTCTTGCTGATAATGGTCTCATTTCCCTTCCAGCCGAACTTGAGTGTCACGTTCTTCACCTGCGTGTTTTTGGTGAGGTTGATGAAGACGCCGAGGGAGGATACATTGCCGCTGATGAATATGGGCTTCTTGTAGAGGATGGATGCGTTGCTCTTCACCTCCTCATAATAGAATCTTTCCGTGTGCGGCTTTGACTGGAACTCGGTGGTGGTATAATTTATTATCCAGTGGGTCGCTCCATCATCGCCTGCCTAATACCCCCCTGAGCCGAACATGCCCTCCAGAACTATCACGTTCATCCCTGTTGTCAGCTGTGAAGTGAGGTTGTCCAGCTTCTTGGTACCTGTCCCTGAGGTGTAGAATTTCCCGTTGATGTACACTTTGAACGGATTGTCCGTGTATGAAGTCTCGACGAAGCCCGAAGCTGACGTTATGTTCGCGTCAGCTGGTATAGGTATGAAATACGTCACATTCACCACATTGTTGTTGGTCCCTCCTGTCGGTTTCCGGACGCTGCTTGAAACCACATCGCCCATGACAATCAGGGTGGTGTTCTTCCTTATGTCAAGCGCAAAGGCCCTTGCAACATAGCCCGATATGGGCTTGCCTCTCGTCACGCCGGAGACAATTGTGTTAAGCTTGGAAAGGTATGTAGAATTTGCCGTCTTGTTGTAGAGCATGTCAGTGTCCATCAGTATCTCATAGCCGTACTTGGTGCCGTTCAGCAGTTTCTCAGCAACTTCCTTTGTGATGTTCGTCGCATGGGACACATTCCCTTCAGCCCAGAAAGCCCCTATGATGTCCATCAGGGTCTTGTCCATGTCCTCCCCTGTTATCAGCCCCTGGGATATGTACTGGCTTATCGATGAGAGCTGCTGCATCTCTGAAACCTTCGCCTTCTTGAAGATATTCAGGAGGTCCTTGGCCACATAATAGTCCCTCTCATATGCAAGTTCTGTGCTGGTTCCCGTGATCTGGATCGTCGCCACAAACCCGGCCAGGAACAGCAGTATGCCTATGGCCACAAGGCTGTCCAGGCTGAGCACGAAGCCTTTCAACGCAATTTCCATTCAAATAATTATGTAAAAAGGCGGCTAATATTTACGAATATACGCCTTTACCACTTATACTATAGCGTCCAAATAAATATTATGCCCCTCAAGCTGCAAGCCGCTATAGAATTCATGATCATCCTTGGCGCTTTCATACTCTTCCTTACACTCATGGTGCATGTGGCCCTACAGAAGACAAGCGAAGTGAACCAGGCCTCTGACGGCCTCGAGGCCGGCCAGGTGCTTGAGTCAGCCTCGTCCAAGCTGAACACGGCCTTCCTTGAAGGGGACGGCTTCTCCATAAACATCAGCCTCCCCCAAAAGCTGAGGGGCAAGAACTACACCATAAACATCTCAAACAGCTTCCTTTATGTCAACCTTTCGAATACATTCTACCAGACACGCCTGCTCGCTTCCAACATCTCAGGCTCCCTCAGGAAGGGCGATAACATGGCCAGCAACAGGAACAGCGTGCTATACATATCATGAGGCAGTGACAGGCCCTATGCATATAGTCTAAGGGATATATTAAGCGCCGATATAATTCACATATGCTCTGGTTCCTGTTCTCCATCCTTACGGCCTTCTTCGAGTCCATGAAGGACGTATTCAGCAAGAAGAGCCTCAGGAATGTGGACGAGTATGCTGCAGCATTTTCCCTGAGGCTTTTTGCCCTGCCGTTTTTATTCCCTCTCCTGTTTTTTATAGAAATCCCGTCCCTGGGAAAAGATTTCTGGACTGCTTTACTGTTAGGCGGCCTCCTGAATGTCCTCTCAACAATAATCTACATGAAGGCCCTCAGGGGCTCTGAGTTGTCCATTTCAGTCCCAATGCTGACCTTCACTCCCGCCTTCCTTCTCATCACATCCCCGATAATGCTGGGGGAATTCCCGAATCCGGCAGGCTTCCTTGGGATAATCCTGATAGTCTTCGGCTCCTATACCTTGAACATAAAGGAAAAGCACAAAGGCCAGCTTGCGCCTTTGAAGGCCCTCCTGAAGGAAAGGGGGCCAAAATACATGCTTGCAGTCGCTTTTATCTGGAGCATGACCTCCAATTTCGACAAAATAGGGGTTCTTAATTCATCCCCCATTTTCTGGGTGATAGCCATAGACACATTCCTCGCCCTTGCCCTTTTTCCTATATTCCTGTGGAAATCGCAGGAAAGCCTCAAGCAGATATCAGGAAACATGAAATGCCTTATACCTCTTGGCCTCTCAAGCGTCCTCACCCTTGTCTTCCAGATGACCGCAATAACCATGACCCTCGTGGCCTATGTCATTTCTGTCAAGAGGACGAGCGCAATAATGGGCGTTGTAATGGGCCATTTCCTCTTCAGGGAGAAGGGGATAAAAGAAAGACTGGCAGGGGCCGTGCTGATGGTGACTGGTGTGGCGCTCATAACATTGTCCTGAAACAATGGAGATGCCCTCTATAATTCAAATTCAGAGCCGCTAACATTCACTTTAACCCTGAATCCGGCCTTTTTAACCAAAGCAAGCTTCCCCATGCCTTTGCCAGCGGCCTTCATGGCCATCTCTGCCGCAAGCAGCGTATCCTTGACATCAACCATTATCTCTCTCCCTTCCGCTCTCGCATCGAACGCATGCCTGCCATCGATTTCAACTTTCACAGAGACCTTTCCCGACTTGAAGCACGAGAGGAGCTTTTCGGTCATCATAAGGTTGTTATTATTGCCCCTCTCTTAAATATGCCCCTTGACTATTGTTCTGTGATATCAGTAAGAAGAAAAGGCTTGCTGCAGATCACTTCTTCTTCTCAATAGGCACAAAAGTCACAACAACGTTCCCGTCCACCTTTACCTTGCTCTTGCCTATGTGGAACTGCACGCCGTCGAGGTCCAGGCTTGCCTTGGCCTGCCTGCCCTCAAGCATCTTGACAAAGGCCTCCATGAAGTCCGAGTGCTCGCTTATCCTGATTTTCATCTGATTAATATTGGGCCGCATCATAATAAATAAAGGGAGCCGATGACCGTAGAGAAGATAGTCGTGGGCAGGGACAGGGAAGACCTTAACAGATATAAAGACAAGGGAACTGCCTTCATCGGCAGACACATTGTGGGCACAGGAGAGCTGTCCCATTATACCAACCCCGTCATGATGGATGTTGTCAGGCCCCATGTTGTGCTTGTCTGCGGCAAGAGAGGAACGGGCAAGTCTTATTCAGGAGGAGTCATAGCAGAGGAAATGACGCTTCTGCCCCAGGAAATCAGGCAGAACCTCGCCATCCTCATGATAGACACGATGGGCATATACTGGAGCATGAAACTGCCGAATGAAAAGGACAGGGACATCCTGAAGGAATGGGGCATGCTCCCTAAATCCCTGCCCGTGAAGCTTTTCGTGCCTAAGCAGTTCATCAAGGACTATGTGGATGTGGGGGTGAAGGTTGATGCGCCGTTCACCCTGCCTGCAGGGGAGATTTCGGCGATGGACTGGATAATCTCCTTCGGGTTTACTCTGATAGACCCCTACGGGATAGCCGTAGAAAGGGCTGTAAAGACCGTCAGCTCCAGGTTCGGCAGCAGGTATTCGATAGACGACATAATAGCCGAGATAGAGGCAGACAGCAGGACATCCAAGGAAATCAAGGACGCTCTGACCAACCGCTTTCTCATGGCCAAGGACTGGGGGATTTTTGAAAGGGACGGCACCCCTATCAGGACGCTGCTAGAGGGAGGGACTGTGACAGTGCTTGATGTCAGCCACTATATGCGCGCCTCAGCAGGCTGGAGCGTCAGGAGCATGGTTGTCGGCCTTCTCTCCAGGAGGGTGTTCCAGGAGAGGCTCATGGCAAGGAAGAGCGAGGAGTTTGAGCAGATGACAGGCGAGAGAAGGAGAGGCGTGCCCATGATCTGGATAATCATGGACGAGGCCCACCAGTTCATCCCCAATGTCGGCGAGACAGCAGCAAGCGAGCCGCTGATGACCCTTGTAAAAGAGGGAAGAGAGCCCGGCATAAGCCTTCTCCTGATAACCCAGCAGCCCTACAAGCTGCATCCTGACGCCTTGTCTCAGGTAGACCTGATTATCTCCCACAGGCTCACTGCCAGGGCAGACATGCAGGCCTTGCGAGGGATAATGCAGAGCTATGTCCTCGATGACATACAGGAGCTCATCAACAGCCTTCCAAGGCTGAAAGGCGCAGCAGTCGTCCTTGACGACAACTCGGAAAGGCTTTACACAGTCCAGATAAGGCCAAGACTAAGCTGGCATGCCGGAGGCAGCCCGACAGCGATAAGGGAGAAGACGCTGTTGAGCGGGTAGCGAGCTTTAGGCCTCAAGCCTCTCGATCATTTCCCTTAATTTCTCGAGATTATCCACATATCTGCTGCTGATTGCGGCATAGTCAACATAATCCTTCACCGACAGAAGATCGTCACAGGCAGTAGCCCTTGCCTGTGCTCCCTCATCTTGGGGGTCTAATCTTATTCCAGTTGTAGTATACGGATATTCTTGCATGCCAGCCTCCCTGCAATGCAACGCTTCATATCAGCATTCGATATCGCTATAACACAAAAATCAATACACGCCCATCCTCACATACCTCATCCTGTAAAGCATCTCCTTTATCCTCTTCTTCAGCGTCTTTGCGCCCTCATAACCCTTCCTCGTGTATGTCACCGGCAGCAGGATGGTTTCCATTGCCCCCTCGAAAGGCTGCCTTGCCGCAAGCTCGACAAATGCGTCCCTGAAGGGAATCTCCTTTCCCTTTCCATTGCCGCCCCTTATCCACGGTATCAGGGCCAGCGACACAGCCCTGAGAAGGAAGCTCACGAGGAACAGGCTCTGCAGGCTTGCTGAATGCATGTCGGGCGAAGCGAGCAGGGGGTTCGAGTCGAAGTAATGCGCCAGCGCGCCTGCTGTGATTGCGCCCAGCACCATGGAAAATTCTTTTACAGTGTTATGCTTTGCGACAAAGGAAAGCCTCTGCTCCTTTGGAGTGGTTGATAAAGTCAGGGCAAACACGGCCGTGTCAAAGCCTGACCATGCGAAGCCGTCCAGGATCGCAATCATGAGGCCGTGGGCGGGCAGGCTGGCGAATATCCATGCAAACGGTATCAGTATGACAAGCATGCCTGTCACGGCCAGCACAGTCTTTTCGCCCACGATGTCAAGGGCCTTTCCCCAGTGCCTGTAGCTGAGGGTCTCGCTCAGGCTTGTGAAGGCAATTATTGCGGCCAGCCAGACTATCCCGAGCTGCAGCTCATTGAGAACATAGACCGCTATGAAAGGGGAGGCAATCTTGACAGAGAACTGCATGAAGGCAACAAAAGAGGTGAAATAAACAAAGTTCCTGTTGACAGAGAGCCACCTTTTCGTGCCTTCGATATCTATCCTGATATGGGACGCGAACTTGTACGGAGGCCTGTAGGAAGGATCCTCTATCTTGAGGTACACCATCACCACAGAGAGTAAGCCGAGGATAAGTGAAATTGCAAAGGCTAAGCCATAACCCTGCATTGCCTGCCCAGCCATAGTAAAAGATCCTATCACGCTCCCTAGAACCAATATGGAAGCAAGGCTGGTGAAGCCCATCAGCATGTTCCTCCTTGCGAAAAACCTGCCCCTCATGTTATCAGGCACTATGTCGCCTATCAGGCTTGCCCAAGCGGGCGTCTTGAGGGCCATGAAGAATGTGGACAGGGCGAGGAAAGCTATTGCAAGATATATCATGCTGATGCCCGAGAAAGCCATGAATATGAGAGGGATCAGCATCAGCCTCTGCAGACCTGAGCATATGTTCCAGACTGCCTTCCTGCTCCCCAGCTTTTCCGCAAGCTTCACCCCCGGCAGCTGGCTTATCCCCCTCCCAAGGGACTGCATGCTGTCCAGAAGGGCAACCTCAACCTTGCCTGCCCCAAGGCTCAGAATGAATGGTATTGAATAGCTGTCCACTATCTTTGTGGCCGCTGTCGCAAAAGCGCCATCAAGCGTGCTGTATTTCAGGTTCGCCTTCTCTGGACCCTTGAGGCTGACGATTTCAACCTTCCCTTCGCTTCTGGATAAGTTCTTGTGAAGTGTCATGGTTTTGCCTCAATAAGATGCTGTCAATAATGAACGGCTAATTTCTGCAATAACTGCCAAAGCCACCAGAATCACCCTTTATGCTTCCTGACACAGCCATACACCATTTCACGGTAACGTTATATTTCTCCCAGCCCCTTTAAATATTTAGGTATTAAAGTATCTAAACTAGAAAATATGAAAAAATATCCATGCCCCATACAGAAAGCTTTAAAAATCCTTAAATTATACTTCAGTTATGCCTGAAGAACCTGAGACTATCACTACCACGATAGAGATAAACAAGGAGCTTTTTCTTAAGTTCAAGGCCCTTTGTGTGCTGAGCGAGCTGACCATTTCCGGAGAAATAGAGAAGATGATCAAGAAGAAGGTCGAAGAACTGTCGAAAGAAGTGGAGATGCCGGTGGCTGCGAAAAGTTAGCGCTTATTGCAGAATCCCCTGGCTTTTCAGGTAAAGTATAGAATGAGCAGTAGAATCACTATGAAGACTGTCCCGAA
>CAYJTA010000002.1:0-6713 GCA_964372825.1 uncultured archaeon
CGAAAGGCCATTCTATTTGCTTCATCACATTTTCCAGTGTTTTGAATTCTTTCACAAGAGCAAGAGCCTTTTTCGGTCCGATCCCTTTGATCCCATCGGGATTGTAATCAGTCCCCACTAAAATCCCAAGGATTATCAGCTGTTCATGGCTGATTTCAAGATGCTTCAGAACTTCCTCCAACTCAATCAATTCAGGGGAAACCTCAGTATATTTTTCCTTATTGGCAACCTTTCTCTTCCCTGATATGGCCAGGTTTTTCAGCATCCTCGGGGCCCCGAAAAGCAGGCTGTCCCAGTCCTGGCTGGCAGAGGCATATGCTATCCCTTTCCTGGTCATATAGGCTGCCTGGGCCTCGCCTTCTGACTTGGCCTGCACATATGGAATTCCCATGGCCCCCAGCAGCTCTTTGGACTGCCCGATCATTTCACCCGTAAGCCTTGTGGATCTTGTGGCGGCCTTCCTCGCCTCCTCAAACCTTCCGGCCTGCAGGTGCGAGATCCAGGCCTCTTCAGCCTCTTTCCTCGCCTTTTTCCTTTCTTCCACTGTCCTGGCCTTGAAGGCAGGCGGTTCCCCGTCAAATACAAATACCGGCCTTATTCCAAACTCAGCCAGCTTGCTTGTCCTGTATAAGAGGCCGGAAAGGTGGCTTGTTATCCTGCCTTCCGCATCCTTCAATGGTTCGCCAGTCATCCTGTCCCGGATAATGCTGAGGAACTGGTATAAGGTGTTGAAGGCGTCAATGGCTATCGTTTTTCCTGCAAGGTCCACGAAGGATATCTGCTTTGGCTCTATAAGGCTCGTGAGCTGGACTCCCATTGTTATAATTGGCTTTGAAATTTAAATCGGATATTTGCCGGCACTTACAGTCTTTTTAATACATCAGACAAAGAATATCCATGAAATTCACGGACTGGCTCAGGAAGCTGGGGATTTTCAGGTCAGGGAAAATAGCCAAAACCTACACAAGCGGCAAGGACTTGCCCATAGAGTTTGTTTCTTCCGGCGTCTTCGACAGGGAAAAGGACATCATGCTTGACCTCGACAAAAGAAAACCAGAAAAAACCAAGAGCAAGTAAAAGCGAATAAATCAAAGGGGGTCCAAGTAATAATTTCAATTCATTTTCCCTTTAAATCCTTCCACGGAAATATTTAATATGGACCCGACCCATCAGGCCCTCAGAGGGGAGCTTGTCAAGTTCTTCACGGCCGATATGCTTGAGCTGCAGGGGCTTTTGTGCGAGCCTGAGACCAAGGCCGACAAGGCTGTTGTCTATGTCCATGGGACAGCGGGCAACTTCTACGAGAACAGGCTTGTGAATTATATAGCTGAGTCCAGCCTGAAATGCGGATATGCCTTCCTGAGCTTCAACAACAGGGGCCACGACTATTTCGCCGACATAATCCAGAGGACAGGGGAGCAGGAGAAGGCCGTCACCATCGGCGGGGCGTATGAGAGGTTCGAGGAGTGCATACATGACATCGAGGCAGCCCTCTCCTACCTTGAGGCAAGGGGCTTCAATAAGTTCATCCTTGCTGGGCACGGCCTTGGCCCCAATAAGATTGTCTACTCCCAGCACCAGAGGAAGAACCCGAAAGTTGCAGGCCTCGTTCTCCTTTCTCCATGCAACGATGTCGCCCTGCAGAAGTCGGCCTTAAGCGAAAAATTTGAAGAGGCCAATGAAAAGATTTACAGGATGATAGAGGAAGGCAGGGGAAAGGAGATGCTGGGGGAGGATATGAGCCCGATATGCCCCATGTCCGCGCAGGCGTATTTCGGCTACCTGACGCCTAAGGGCCCTGGAAACACTTTCCCGTACCATAGCCCTGCCGAGGGCTTCAGGGAGATTACGGAACTGGATCTTCCCATGCTTGTTCTGTTCGGGAGCAAAGACAGCTTCATTCTGCCCTCTGTGATGGAAGCGGGAAAGATATTCAAGAAGAAGACAAGGCAGGCAAGAGTAGGAGTGATAGTCAATGCAGGCCACAACTTCAACGGCTTCGGGAAAGAAGTGACGGATATTGTGACCAAGTGGCTGGGAGAGATGGACAAGGAGCAAAATCAGTGATATATGCCTCTTACACTATTTCTACTTCCAGATTTTCTATTTCCTTGAAATCTTTGTCCAGTGTTATAAGTCTTGCATTGCTTGCCATGCATATGGATGATATGAAGATGCCAACCTTTTCTATTGTCCTGCCCTTTAACCTTAATTTCCTTTCCAGTCTTGCGCTTTCAAGAGCAGTCATGTAATCAAAACTTAAAATCCTGATGGAACTGAAAAAGCCTTCTATTAAAGGGATTTCATTATCTTTCGCTCCAACCATCATTTCATGAACAGTGAATGACGTGACTGCCGTCTCATCCTCCTCCAGTAACCCAGCTATCTTTTGCCCCAGAGGATTCCCTTTCAGAACTTCAATCACCGCTGATGTGTCTAAGACGATCATGCCGCCTCTCAAAGGATTTCGATACATTTTTTCTTATTCCCCTGACCCTAGCATGAAAGGCTTCGGCATCCGTATCTTTCAGTATTCCAAGAAACTCTTTGACTGATTTTTTATCTGAACTCAGCCTTCTAACGACATCGCTAAAACTTTCATTTCCATGCTTCATTTTCCTGAGGACATCATATGCGTCCTTTGTTATGGTGATGGTTTTGACTGCCATAATATAGCGTCCTCTTCGTTATACTTGTTTAAACATATATTTAAACTTATCATTCTCTCATAGACTATCTCTGAGAAGCTCAAATTGCAACTCCATTCCTCTGCACAAAACCTTCATATGTGTCCCAATAGAGCGGATTGGATTCAAGCTGCCTGATATTTCTGAGGTAGAAATTGTCCTTCAGTGTGCAACCTGCCCGTTTTTCCCAGCTTTCAGCAGGCACCGAATGCTCCCTCTGTATCCTGTCCCTGTACCATTCAGGAATCACATTGAACGCGCAGAAGGGTATCACGCCTTCAGGCGTAGCATAATGTATGCTGCACTTCCTCACCCTCTGTATATCCCAGTTGTAGAGGTCCTGGAAATGCATCATGCCGATGAATAAGGACCGCCTGTGGAATTCGCCAAGTGTGTTGTAATCGCCTCTCAGGAACACATCGAACAGAAGCTTGTCCAGTCTGAGCCATTTTGGCTGTTTTTCTGCATCTATAAAGCACCTGAGTTTTGGCAGAATTTTTGCCAGAGTTAAATATCTGTTTGAATTATTGTTAAGCTCATTTGTCATCCATGAAATGTGCTCGAACAGGCCCCTGACATCCACGAAGTCGGTGATCGGGATCATCCTGCCACCATCCCTGAATATGTATGTGCCCATCCCGCATGCGGCGTTTGTGGAAAGCTCGTATTTGGGCGAGCCTTTAAGGGCCTCCATGAACCTGCTCATGATCACTGTGCAGGGCACAGGGTAGAACGCATCTCTGGTGATCTGGCCATCGGTTTGTTCCTCCAATCTGTGTATCACATCAGGTATTGTTATGCGGAACCGCTCTCTCTGCTTTATGGGCATCCTTCCGACCAGGGATACAGGCTGATAGTTTATCCCCCTTACAATATCGCTGTGCCTGAAACCGAATTCAAGTATCTTTCCTATCTCATGATCATTTATCGTATTAATGATTGTGGGGACAAGAACAATGCCAAGATCTGCCTTCCGGCAATTGTCCAATATGTAAGGAACTTCCCAGTGGTTCTTTGGATTTGTCCTTGGCGTGACGCCATCGAAGGATAAATAGGCGGTATTTATGCCTGCCTCTTTCACCCTCCTTGTCCATTCAGCATCCCAGGCCATCTTGTGGGTTCCGTTGGTATTGAGCTGTATGTGCTCTATTCCCTCCTCCCTGGCCCTCCTTATTATATCGAAAATATCTTCCCTGAGTTCAGGATTTCCACCTGTCAGCTGGAGGGCATTGCAGGCTATTGGTTTTTCTTTTGTAACCATTTTTATCATGTTTCTAATCTCTTCAAGGCCAGGCTCATACACATACCCTGCCTTCCCCGCATAGAAGAAGCAGTACCAGCACGTCAGATCGCAGCGGTTTGTGACCACGAGATTGACAAGGCCTGAATGCGTCTCGTGAAGGCTGCAGAGGCCGCAGTCCAGCGGGCAGACAGGATGAAGGTTCGGATTGTGCGGGTTTTCTATCCCTTTCCCTATGACTTCAAACTTCTTGGCTTCAAGCAGCATCCCTGCATCGCTCCAGTAGACATCCTCCACAGTCCCATGCTCCCTGCACGTTTTCCTCAGAAGCATCTTTCCATCTTTTTCAAAAATATACATAGGAATAAGCTTCAGGCAGGATGGGCAGAGGGATGCGGACTTGGAAAACAATCTCTCATCAGGGTCAAGCCAGATATCGAAGCGGGGCAGCAGGCCTATGTCTTCTGTCATCTTCTCTTCTGTAACGACTGCCTGCTGAGCCATATGCAGATACCCCCGGCTTCACAAAAAACATACTTGACATGATGTTCGGAAGAGACTTTTTATTCTTATATAGAAAATATTTTAACTCCTACAGAGTCATCAATTCAGACTGACTATTCCATTGTACCAGAAATAAAGGCCAAAAAGCATAAGGGATATTCCGGAAGCAAGCGACGCATACTTTATTATTTTGACTGTAAGCACCTTTTTTCCATAATGAGCCAGCAGAGAGACGAGAAACTCGCCGAAGAGCAGTCCTGCAATTATAAGCAGCCCGCTTGCCAAGGCAGAGAACATGCTGCCGGATGCAGCTATCGGGCCGAATATTCCTACATAGAAGACAAAACCCTCCGGACTTGAGAGGCCGAGAAGGAAGCCTGTTATGAAGCTGCTTCTTTGGCCTGTTTTTTTATTGAATTCCATTTCATGTCTGGAATCCTTCATTGCTTTCAATCCCTGATAAACCAAAAAGACGGATCCCAAAAACCAAAGGGAAGTCCTGGCAACAGGGAAATTCACAAGCTGGGAAACGCCCGCAAGGATCACTGCAAGCCATATGAAATCTACAATAGTAGCCCCTAAACTGACTGCGAAGGCCGACAAGAAGCCATGCTTCCAGGCCCCTTCTCATAATCTCAACCACTACAGGACCTACGCCTGACCAGCTGTAAGCCAGGCCAATAAGGAAGGCTTCCAGAGGGCCTATCATCACTTATTTTCGTTTGCCTATTAAAAAGGAGGCCCAGAATCCAGAAGAAATATTAGCTCGCATGGGCATATTCATAGCATAGAATAGAGGTGAGCCCATGGCAATGTTCTGCGATTCCTGCGACAACATGTTCAAGGAAGGCAAAAAATGCCCCAAGTGCGGCAGCACGGAAGTGTTAGAGGTGGAGAAGTAGCTTTACGCTTTGCAGAACCCGACCTCGAAAACCTTCCCCTCCACATCAAGCCTTTCCTTTCTGTGCTTTTCAGGGACCTGGCCGATATTTATTTTGGATGCATTCACTCCTGAAAGAATTTCCTGATTATTTTTTTCCAATAATTTCTCAGAATCCTTATCGGTTTTCAGGAACAGTTCAATCTTCTCATGGACGTTCATACCGGCCTTCTTCCTCAGCTCCTGCACGTGCCTTATTATCTCCCTTATTATGGCCTCGTCCATCAAAACTTTACCTATTTCGAGCTTGCCCAAGGAGAAGTCAAACGGCTCCCTTAATTTATCCGATGGCTCTATTGATTTGGAATTGGATAGGATTGATATTATATTTTTTACAGATTCCAGAGAATCAGCATCTTCCTTTGATTTCAGCTTCAGCTTAACAGATTCCAGCGGCCATCTGAGCTTCACCTTCCTCTCCGCCCTTGCTGCATTTATGGCCTCCACAATCGCCTTTGCCTTTTCCATATGATCCTCGAGGCGCTTGTCTATACTCTTTTCCTCAGGCTTCGGCCACTCCTCAAGATGCACGCTGCCTTTTCCTCTAAGTTTTGAATATATTGCATCAGAAATGAATGGGGAAAATACAGACAGCAAAACTGAATATCTTTCAAGGGCATATATCAGGGCAAAAGATGCCGCTTTCTTGTCTCCCTTCCTATATGTTGGGGCGAGCCTGTCTCTTATAATTTTGATATACCATCTTGACAAGTCATTCAGAAGAAAGCCAACAAGCTCCCTTGCGGCCAGATGGAACTCGAAATTCTCTATGTGATCTGTGACTGATTTGTTTATGGAATTTATTTTTGAAATTATCCATCTGTCCTCTGTTTTCAAATTTGCCCGCTCTGTGGAATCCTCTTTTGACGCATAAGTTTCGGCAAAATTATAAGTGTTCCACAGCACATTCATGAACCTCTTCAGATCATTGGCCTGCCTGAAGCTGAACTTCTGCGTCTCCCATGGGGCGACATCATAGCAGATATAGAGCCTCATGACGTCTGCCCCCAGCTGCTTATAGGCGTCTTCTGCCAGGATGACATTGCCCAGGCTCTTGCTCATCTTCTCCCCCTTCTCATCGAGGGTCCAGCCATTGAGGCAGACTGTCCCGTACGGCTCCCTGCCAAAAGTCGCAAAGCTGCACACCATGAGGGTGTTGAACCATGCCCTCACCTGGTCCTGGCTCTCATCCACAAGGTCGACAGGCCACAGCTTTTCAAACAATTCCCTGTTCCTGAAAGGATAGCCAAGCGAGGCCCATGGAGCTATTCCTGAGTCGAACCACACATCCATTATGTCCTTCTCCCTTGCCATTTCTCCTTCGCAGCCCCTGTTAGTGCAC
>CAYJTA010000002.1:6723-25955 GCA_964372825.1 uncultured archaeon
AACCAGACGTCCATGATATCTTTTTCTATTATCATCCCACCTTTGCAGACTTTATTATTGCACTTCAATTTTACCTTGTCCACAAAGTTCTTGTGGAGGTCGAAATCTTCTGGAATTTTTTCAACCGAATTTTTTCTCAATTCCTCCCTTGAACCGATTACTTTGATCGAATTGCACTTCACGCATTTCCATATCGGCAAAGGGATTCCCCAGTACCTCTGCCTTGTCACAGCCCAGTCAGGGGCCTCAGAAATCAGGTTATGGTACTGCTCCCTTGCAAATTCGGGCAGCCACTTCAATTTCTGGTTGGCCTTTGCTATTTTATCCCTCAGCAGATCCATCTTCAGGAACCACTGCCTGCTCATCCGATAAATAAGAGGAGCCTTGCACCTCCAGCACAGGGGATAAGAATGGGTTATTTTTCCTGAATAGAGGAGAAGATTGCTTTTTCTCAGTTTCTCTATTATTACCGGATCGGCCTTTTTCACAAAAAGGCCTGCCAGGTCACCGGCTTCCCTGGTAAAGCAGCCCTTCTCATCGACAGGGCTCGGCTCTGGGAGCCCATAGCGCTTCCCGATCCTGCTGTCCGCATCGCCGTGGCCGGGAGCCGTATGCACAAGGCCTGTGCCTGCATCCATCGTGACCATGTGGCCGAATTCATCCGCTTCCTCAATTTCACTCTTCACCTGCGTTTTGCTGGCCACCCTCCTCTTCATCACAGGTATGGAAAGCAGGACTGTATGGACTTTTGGTTTATCTGATATTTCTTTTTGAATTGGCAGCTCAAGTATGGATTTATATCTGATTCCTTCCAATTTTTTGCCTGAAATTTTCTCCAGGATTTTATATTTGAATCCCTTGTTTTCCAGTTCAGGGAGCAATTTTTCCGCCAGTATCAATTTTTCGCCGCTTACTTCAACTTTCACATATGTTTCATCGGGATGGGCTACAACTGCAACATTGGCAGGAAGGGTCCAAGGCGTAGTGGTCCAGACAAGCAGGAACTCGTTTCCGCCCTTGTTTTTCTTATCTTCTATCGGGAATTTGACAAATATGGAGGGGTCCTCCAGATTCTTGTAGCTCTCAGTCACCTCTATCCCGGCCAGGACTGTCTCGCAGTGGGGGCACCAGAAGCCGGGCCTCAGGCCCTCTGAAAACAGGCCTTTGTCATGCCATTGCTTGACTGTCCACCATCCTGACTCCAGATAGTAGCCCTCTGAGGTGAGATAAGGATCAAGCCAGCCCCTCCAGGCCCCTATCTTTTTGTAAAAGTTAAGCCATACCGGCTCATTCCCTTTGGCGAAGGATTTGCATTCCTCTATAAACCTGTCCACTCCCACTCTAGTCTCAATTTCGGTCTTGCTCCTTATGCCTAATTTCTCCTCGATCTTGTTCTCAATAGGAAGGCCGCCGCAGTCAAAGCCCGCCTGGAACCAGACAGCAAAGCCCTGCATGAATTTGAACTTTCCCCAGACGTCCTTGAACACCGTGGTCTTGGCATGGCCGACATGGGGAACGCCATTCACATACGGCGGGCCGTCAAGGAGGTAGAACTTTCTCCTTTTCCAGTCTGTGCTGACTATCTTTTCAGCCACTTTTTCTGCTTTCCACTTTTCCTGCACTTCCTTCTCCATTTGGGAGGGATTATAGTCGGCCATAGGCATCTCCAAGCGCTTAATCTTATTATTGGAGGAAAAGGGCCTTTTATAGGTTTTCTGCTTCATTTATGCGCCTGAAGGCTGAACATGACCGCATACAGCTTTCCTTCAGCCCCGGATCGGATAAAAAGCGCACATGCCCATTCTTTGCTGGAAATAATCGTCATATGATGGCGGCCGCTTTCTGATTTAAATAGATAACTTTTATAAAAATGGCTATGTCTGCAATAATTGAAGGTAAATTATATAGAGTGACATTTGAGACTGGAAAATATGAGGCTCTGGATACGGAAACAGTCACAACTGTACTTGAAGATACTGTTGTTCCAGATAATGACGGCTTGCTGGGCAAAGTTCTGGATCCTAAAACTATGACTGGGCAAGATCATGGCAGATTACTTGGAATATTGACGAAGCATGGATACAACAGCGCTCTTGATGAAATAGCAGTCGGGCCTGCCTTAGATGAGAAAAATAATCCTTTGGCGGGCCAGATGAGAGTTGTGAATTATAAGAGCCGCTCATCTGTTTATTAATGTTGCTTAAAGCGCCATGAACTGCTCTATGGGTTTCAGCCACATATTATTATGCCTGAACTGAAGCAATCCAACGGACCTGTAGCAGTGTTGCTGTGGATGCAAGCTTTGTTATATTCTCCATCAGAATGCTTTGCGCTGGCATGGGCAAACCCTTCCATGTCATCAAGGCGGTCGTATATCCTGCAGCCATCTGCTATCGATTTGGAGAGGGGAAGGCTTTTATAGATGATTTCTCACCAGTTCTTTTTGAATATTTTTTCCAGATTTCTTATCCCTTCTTCAGAAACCAGCTCAAGATTCAGGGGCGTGACTGATATTTTTCCCTCTGCTATGGCTTTTGCATCTGTCCCCCTGCTGTATCTCTTCCTGTCCAAGGGCGCCAGAGGAGGATTTATGTGGATATATCTTCCTGACATCCTGTGGAAGAGCCTGCCATAGGGCTCCCTGCCCGGCCTTGTTATCGCATATTCAGTATCAAGCGTGGCAGAAAAGGGGATGTTTAAGGAAATGAGGTCAAATCCACCCTCAAACCTGTTCCCGTCCATAATTTTCACGGCCTTTGCCGTTATTTTGGCAGCATTGCGAAACATATGGCGGTTTTTGGGCTCGAAAAAATCTGTGTTCTTTTTGGTTTCAGGCGTTATGCAAAGCGACGAGGAGACAGCTGGCACTCTGCCAATTGCTGCTTCCATGGCTGCACCGAGGGTTCCGGAGCTCAGTATCCTTGCACGGCCTATGTTGTTGCCTATATTGATCCCGGACACTACGATGTCGGGCTTTTTGCCCATGCCATAGAGGCCGATCTGCGTGCAGTCGGCAGGTGTTCCAGAGCATGCATGCACATCGAACTCTTCCAGCCTTATCCTTTCCACTTTGACGCCTGCCACTGAAATCGATTTGCCTAGCCAGCTTCTCTCTGTTGAAGGCGCTACCGCCGTGACAGAATATTTGCTGGACAGCTCCTTCAGCAGGGGATAAAACCCTGCTGACCTGTAGCTGTCGTCATTTGTGAGCAGGATCCTCATTTTCGGCATTATTCTAATTAGCCGGCGCCAGTTATTTAACTTCCTTCCCTGCCTTTCAGCGTTTTCTTGCCCAGCTTCTCAAGCCTGCTGACTGTTCCAGCAACCTCTTCCGGCACCAGATGCCTCCACTTTTTCCCATTGAAAATAAGCTCCCTTATTTTTGTCCCATTGTACTTTTCAGGATGAAAGAAGTCAGGCTCCCTTATCTCGAAATTTAAGGGCAAGAAGCACTCTTTCACTATCCTGTTTCCTGTAACGACCACATCGAAGCGGGCAGCTTTTACAGCATTCCCCGCCCAGATGCCATTGGAATACATATCCCTGAGGCCAATTATCCGGTATCTGCCTTTGTATTCCCTGAGGGCAGCATCAAGCATCTGCTTTCTTTCGCCAAAAGTAAATGGATTATCTGGGCCGCTCTTGTCGATGCTCCCTATGGCTATTATAACCTTTGGATACTCCTTAAACAGCTTCCTGAGGGCATGGAGATGGCCCCTGTGGAGGGGTTGGAACCTGCCTACAAAGAAAGCTGTTCTGTTTCTAATTTTCATGACTATCAATATTAAAACAGTTATTAAATAGCCATGGAAAGCAAATGAGAGCAATTACCTATTTCGGTATCTTTAATCCCTTTTTCTGGATACGTTTGGTTATGAAGCATAATCGGATATTGAAACAGGCAGAGCCTGCTTCGTAACCAATTGCCTGTTTCGTCACCAATGATATGCTTCTGTCTCCCATTCCCCTTCTTTTTGGAAAAGAAGGGTGGAACAAAAGCGTTGACGGAAAATTCTCTTTTGGTATTGGTAATGCCTTCTTTTGCCGTATGGGCTTTTCTTTGGAAGAAAAGCCTATTCATAAGACTCAAGTGGGCTATATTACTAATAATGCAAATATTATTAAACAATGATAAAAGGACAGATAAAAGTAAAGGTCGGCTTTAAGGCCTCTTCGGGCATCATATTTCTGCTTCTCTTAATGGTTTTTCTCCCCCATCAGGCTTCTGCCCAGTCATGGCAGTACAGCAGGCCCCTGAACATAACCAATTCAGGTTCCGCTCTCGCTGACTATCAGGTTCAGATGACAATAAACACATTCTCCCTCATTTCGGCAGGAAAAATGCAGCCAGGATGCCAGGACATGAGGCTCAGGGATTCTGACATGGCTACAAATCTGAGCTACTGGATAGAGTCGGGATGCAACACTACAGCAACGAAGATATGGGTCAGAGTGCCTTCTGTCCCGAAAGGGACAAAGACAATATACATGTACTATGGGGCCCCTGCAGCGACTTCTGAAAGCAATATCGACACGACCATGGATGCAGGTCTGAGGGCCTTCTACTATGATGGCACTAACTTCAATACCTTTTACGGTACATGTTCAGACTCTGCAGCCCCGAATTACTATTGGGATGTCAACACAGTTTCTGTTCCGGGCTGTCCGAACAACCAGTCAGATACTCTAAGCATAAGATGGGAAGGCTGGATAAAGAACAGGGGAGCAGGAACCCATACATTCCATGTGACTACGGATGACGGCAGCAAGCTATATATTCCAAGCTCCAGCGCCATTATTGACAAATGGTACGACCAGGGCACGACAGAGCATTCAGCGGCCTATTCCTTTTCGTCACCAGTGACAATAAAATATGAGTGGTACGAGAACGGCGGCGGAGCCACTGCAAAGCTTGGGTGGGCTCCGGCAGACGGTTCAGGCAAGGCTTATCCCATACCTTCAGCTTATACGAGAAGCCGTAAATATGCCGCTTATGAGCCCACATTTTCCATAGGCAATGAAGAAGCTGCTGCAAACACGCCGCCAACTGCCGCAATCATTTCCATTTCACCAGACCCTGCCGCATATGGACGGCCAATAACCTTCAACGGCACAGGAATGGACAGCGACGGCTCAGTCATGGCCTATGAATGGTCTGAAAACCTGACTGTGCTTTCCACCCAGCCCAGCTTCAATAAGTCGGACATGACAATAGGCACGCATACAGTTTCCTTCAGGGTCAAGGATAACAAGGATCTATGGTCGCAAACGGTTAATGCAACGGTTAATATTGTGGTGAACACGCAGCCTGCGGCAACAATTGACTCCATTTCGCCTGAAATCTCAAACCCCACCCAGCCCATCACCTTCTCAGGCTCAGGTATAGACTCTGACGGCACTATAGTCGCATATGAATGGAAAATAGGCCCACAGGTTGTCTCCACCCAGAGGACATTCTCCAAGTCAGACTTCCTGCCGGGCAATTACAGCATATCCCTGAGAGTGAAGGATGACAGCAACACATGGTCGGCAGAAACGAGCAGGAATTTTACCATACTGAGCAACTATCCGCCTGTGGCAAAGATCAGGGCAGACCTCCAGACAGACAGCGCTGTGCTGACTGTCCTGTTTTCTGCCTTTGATTCATTTGACCCCGACAATGACACTATTGTCTCATATCTCTGGGAATTCGATGACAATACATCTGTTACAACTGCCCAGAACACGATATTCCACACATACTTCAGTCCAGGCATATATGCTGCGAAGCTGAAAGTCACGGACAGCAGGGGCCTTGCAAGCATTAATAATGACAGCACAGTCGTGGTCATACTCGACGCTGCACCAGCCGCAGTAAGCCTTCCGAGAATAACTTCAATATCGCCTTCCACCTATTCGCCTCTGACAGGCATGCTCTTCACCAACCAGATGTCCTTCATTGTTTCATGGTCCGCCAACATGAGCGATCTGGACATATATGAGATCCAGTACAGAATAAAGAATGTCAAAATAACAACAGACACTATTGCGCCTCCCATGCCCGGATGGAACTACAGGAAGCCGGTTACCATTTCCAATACAGGCCAAGGGCTTACAGACTATCAGGTCCTCATTACGAATCCCGTATATGACGAAACTGGACTGGCTGCATCATGGCATTTCGATGAGGGTTCAGGAATGTATGCTGCGGACAGCAGCGGCAATGGGAAAACAGGAACATTCTCCAATAGTCCGGCATGGATCGGAGGCAAGTTCGGCTACGGTGTCAGCACCACAGGGAATGCATATGTAAGCGTGCCTCCAGTGGACATAGGGACTGAATGGAGCATCCATGCATGGTTCTTGTCCCCCATACCAACCCCTGCAGGAGGCTGGGCTACGCTGACAAGAGGCTCCAATGACCACCAAATCCTCGCTTACGAAGGCAGGGATCTCGGCACTTTCGACAATTCAGGCGGCACAGGGTTCCATGACTGCGGATGGGACATAAGCACTCTGCCAGCGGGATGGCACAGCATCTCTGCTGCCGGAAATGCCAGCGGCTACACCAATTTCTATATAGACGGCATATGGAGATGCGCATCAGACTTCAGGTCGACATCGGACATTGTTTCCATAGGCAATTATCAGGGGGGAGGCCAGCCATGGGGCGCATTCGACGATGTCAGGATATACAGCAGGATTCTCCCTGCTGCTGCGATACAAGCCCTGTATGATGCCAAGGCCAAGCCCAACTACGACGACATACGGTTCACGGATTCTGACGGGACTACGCAATTGAGCTATTGGAGAGAGGCTGACGGCAAGTTCTGGGTGAAAGCCCCTTCAGTCCCGACAGGCACAAAAACCATTTATGTATACTACGGCAACCCATCTGCAGCATCAGCCAGCAGCCCTGTTGCGACTATGCTGGCCTATGACGACTGGACTGAGGGCAGCTTTCCTTCCGGCAGATGGCAAATAAATGATCCTGATTTTCCGCTGTGGAACTCTACAGACGCTGCAGCCTTTGATGCGGCAAACGACAGGGTGCAGCTGACGCCAGCCGGCGTGAAAGACAAGGGAGGCAATGTGAGGCCGCTTGCCGCACTTGACACCTCTACAGGGTTCCACGCGAAGGCAAGAATAGTAGATACAGGCAAGTCGGATGGCCACTTCTGGTACTTCTATACTCCAAGAGACGGCAATTATCTGGTGGTCAATTTCAATCCCTACTACAACAAGATAGAGCTCGGCCAGAAGGTCAACTGGGCATGGACATCGCTTGCCTCTTCTGCATGGTCCACGGGAGGGGGAGATTTCAGTCTTGATGCGACAGCAGATGTGTATGCGACACCGAATTCTGTAAAAGTATATCTGGGCAACCAGCTCAAAATCGACTACTCCGGCCCGCTTCCCATAGCAGGCAACAAGTTCGTTTTTGCAGCAGGCCATGGGGATGCCTACAGCGCGAAATATCTGCACACTGCGTCCATACGCAAGTATGTCCAGGCAGAACCTGCGGCGACCATAGGCAGCGAGGAGACTAACGTGGTAACTTTCAGCGGCAATGTCTCTTCCACACTGGTTCAAGATTGGCTCCGCTGGATGGTGACACGAAAAGCGTCAGCAGCCTTCGGAAACGGAGACCCTGTAAAGGCAGCCGACGGCATGCAATATGATTTCAGGGTGAGGAGCGTATCGAGAAGGGGCACAATATCCCTCTTCAGCTATCCCAACAGCACGATTGTGGATGTGGGCAAGCCCATATGCTCGATCAGGGTCGACCCGTACACGGACAGCAGCATAGATGTCATCTGGAAATCAGATGACTCAGGATCAGGGATAAAGGAAGACATGCTCGAATTCAGGAATTCGACGTCAGGGTGGAAGACAGTAGAAACGTCTTCATGGGCTTCGGAAAAGACAGCAATAACCTACAATGGAGCGAAGGAGGATAATCTTGAGTTCAGATGCAATGCCATTGATTATGCGGGAAACAGAGGGGCGTACGGCTACGGCAGGACGAGGTTCATTCTCTACAACACATCTTTCTTCCGCCCGCTGCCGGAATATGTGAACGCCTCCTACGTCTCAAACGGTGCTATAAACATCAGCTTCGGTTCAGTCGGCCTGAACACGCAATGCTACAGCATCAAGCACATAACAGGCAAGGTGCTCCCATATGACCCTGCCGAGTGGTCAAACCTTTTCGTAAGCGGCAGCCAGTGCTTTGCAGGCAATGCTATACAGTTCAAACCCGCCGCAGGCATGGAGGATGGCAAAGCCTACAGCTTCATGGTCTCAGCCACCCATGACAAAGGCCAAGAGACATGGCCCAATATCAACAGGACTCAGGATAGGATGAGGGTCCTTTCCTTCCAGACGGATTTCATCGGGCCTGATGTGTCCATAGGCATTTTCGACCAGAATGGCAATGCGCTTCAGGAAGGGGTGGTAAAAGGCGAGCTCAGGAGGCTGGATATATTCTCGAATGCCATGGACAATACATCCGGAATAGCCAACAACACGATAGAGGCCTACATTAACGAGGGGGAGGGGGATATCCACTTCAACAGCACATGCCCAGCTGCATCCCCATTGGCAGGCAGCAACTGCAGCATTTCCCTTAGCATCAGCTCCAAGGGGCAGGCTAGGATCCGGATAGATGTCGCCGACAAGGCCGGCAATTCCTTCTCGACAGGCTGGATGTTCTTCGTCAGGCATGCCCTTGTGAATTTTGTCGAAAGGACAGCATTGCTGAACATAGGCAGCAAGCAGCAGGCGAAGCTCTTTGTGAGAAACCTCAAAGCCGAGAATGCAACAATCTACCTGAAGCTTGATGGCTATGGAAAGGCGGGCTTCAGCAGGGAAAGGCCGACAGAGGGCATTTCCGTGTCCGGAAACAGCAGGGAAGCTACTGCTCTCATGAAGCCGCATGAGGAGAAGGCCTTATATGCGGATGTCTACTCATCCGAGCCCGGAAGCTATAGGCTCGATGTCTTTGCATACAACAATCTGGGGGACATGGACAATGACACAATGAGCGTCATCGTATCCTCTCCTGTCGGGTTTTCAGAGCTGACGCCTGAATGGCTGCTTGCTCTTATAGTTATCTCTTGTGCGGCATTTTTCCTGATAAGAGCAGGTGAGAAAGGGTCAGCAATTTAATCCCGGAAAACAGCCATTCATCATGAGGATTGCAATATTCTCTGACACCCACCTTGGCTTCGGCAGGGGGGAGGAAAGGCATGAGGATGCCTTTGATGCGCTTGCTGAGGCCATTGAGAAGAGCCTTGGCTGTGATGCCATCCTGATAGCAGGGGATATTTTCGACAGCCAGCACCCTGATGCTGAAACTTTTTCGAGGGCTATAGAATGCCTGGCAAAGGCCATATTATCCGAAAAGAGCGTGGAATCTGTAACAGGAATAGGCAAGAATGTGGAAAAGCTGAATCCGATGTGCCATATAGGCATCCCTGTTATAGCGCTGCATGGGAACCATGAGAGGCGTGCCAAAGGGCTGGTGAATCCTGTGCATGCCCTTGAAAAGGCAGGCTTCCTGATCCATCTGCACGCCAATGGGGTGATTCTGGAGAAGGGCAGGGAGAAAGTGGCCATACAGGGCCTTTCAGCCGTGCCCGAGGCCTATCTTGACGAAGCGCTGAGGCAGTGGGACCCGAAGCCGATAAAAGGATGCTACAATATCCTCATGCTCCACCAGATAATAGAGGGCTTTGCCTATGGCCACAGGCCGCTTTCCCTCGACAAAATACCGAAAGGGTTTGATCTCATGATAGATGGCGATATACATGAAAGACACGCTGACAGAGGCAGAAGATTGCTTATAGCAGGCTCCACAATAGCCACAAAGCTGGACAAAAAGGCAGAGGAGCCCAAGGGCATCTGGGTGCTGGATACTGCAAAAAGCGATACGCATCATGTGCCTTTCGAGAGGCAAAGGAAGATATACTTCATTGAGGCAGGGAATGCGAAGAGGGAAGAGATGGAAAAGATGATGGATGGCATCCTCAAAGAGAAGCATGAGAAGAAGCCTCTGATAAGGGTAAAGCATAATTCACTGGATGATTTTTCCCAGCACATTACGGAAAAATATGCGCCTTATGCCATCATTTCCTTCAGGAAAGATGCCATCGAAGAAATAAAGGAGGGGAAGCTGCAGGTCCAAATGCCCACAATTACGGAAATGGGGAAAAGCATACTGAGGGATAATTTGCTGAGGAAGAGCCTGGAGCCGCAGATTTTTGAAGCAATTTTTGAACTCCTGTATGAGGGAAGAGAAGAGGATGCAGCGCGGATGGTGGAAGAATATTCCAGGAACAGGAGAAAGATGCCTGTGCATGCAAATGCTTCGGGGGGGATGGAAGCCAAAAGGCACGGCAAAAATTTGGGCGATTTCACAATGAGCGAGGGATAAGCATTTAATTGCAGAAAGGAAAATCAAATAGTCGCTAAAAATCGCATATGGACGAGGGAACAATCAAAAAGGTTGCAAGGATAGCGAGGCTCAGGCTTACGGAAGAGGAGGAGAAGGCCTTCTCGAAGGACCTTGGGAATATTTTGGATTCGTTCAAGGTCCTGCAGAAAGTCAATAGCAATGAAAGGCCTGCCTATCATCCGGTTGAAATCAAGAATATCATGAGAGAAGACAAGATAATCAAAGGCCTTTCACAGGAAGATGCCCTGGCAAATGCCGGCCAGAAGGAAAAAGGATACTTCAAGGGGCCGAAGGCTATTGGATAAACTGGCTTCTCATCAGTTGAGTCTCCACGTGAATGCCCTTTCAGGAATGCCGTACAAATCCCTTATCATCAGCCTCATCTCCTTTGGCTTCCTATCCATTTCGGGGAATGTCAGTATGCCATTTCTATGGTGACTGCTTTCTGACAGGCCTTCCCATGAGGCTGCCTTGTATGACTTTCCGTTATCATCCTCAAGAACAGAGACAGCAGCGGGATTGAAGTCAAGAGAGCCGCTGTGGGTGTCGAATTTGAGGGAAAACTTCACAGGCTTGAGAGGATCAAGGCCAATAGGCTCAGCCTCTATTGTCAGGCCGTTTTCCGTCCCGCTCAGTTTTTCGAGACTGGAAGAGAGTGATGCTATGCCACCTGCGCTTTCGGATGCATTTCCTGCTGCCAGAAAAAAGGAAGCGGCAATGAGAAGCGGGGATATAAGCAGGAGACCGTTCCTGATTCCTGTCAAATTGCGATCTGAAAGATTTTTCAGAAAGATTTTCCCGTGGCCCGAATTGTGCTTCCTGATCATCCCCAGCATCATCGTTATGCCTATCGCATTCGAAAGGATTCCCACAAGGATAAGAGGAACCTGGAACCTCACCAGGAATGCGGCTGCGGCTGAAAGGCCGAGCAAAGGCAGCACATCAGAGATGTGGTGAGCACAGCATGCTATCATGGAGCCTGTGGAAACACCCCCAGAGGCTGCCATTGGTGCGCCAGACAGGGTTTTCAGTGATGACATTGCATATGAATAGAGGCCTACCTGGATTCCAAAACCAATAGTCAGGGGTATCATTACATACCAGAGATTCAGGAAATTGTCAACAGCGGCTTGAAATCCTTGAAAGTATCCCATTATTGCAAAATAAAATATAAGCAAAGCAAGACTCGCTATTATACCATGAATATGTTCCTTTGCCATACACTCACTCCCTGCAGCAGTCAACAGCTTTCTTGACTATGGCCGCAATCCTTTCCATTATGTCGCCTTTGCTTCTTTCCTCTCCCTTTCCCATACCTTTTCACCTATCTCCTTCGAATTTATTGCGAAAAACAGAGAATAGAGGCCGAAGGCTGACTTGAAGAACATATCAGCATCCTTCCTGTTTTCCTTATTCAATTCCTTTGTGCCGACTTCTATCAGCCGCATGCTTCCTGCAAGCAGATGTTTGCTTATGCACCATTCCTCGCCTTTCGGATCGATGACTATCCTTCTCAGAAGCTTTTTCCTGAGATTCCTGACAGAATCAAGCATGCCGGCATATTTCACATCGCCTGTCTTCATATAGGTGAAATAGAAATGCTCCTCCAGGCTGATGAGGTTCATCAGGGCTATGCTGAGGTCCTCATCTCTTGAGAGATCCGCCTCACCCTTCCTGATTTCTTCACCTTTTTTGAGCCAGCTCCTGATTTCTTCTTTCATTTATCCACCAGTGACAAGATACAGCCCGAGACCTGTTATCGACAAAAGAACCAAAGTGAACACAATCCCCTGATAAGGGAACAGGACCCTTCCATTCGCTTTTTTTACATAATTGTGCAGCCAAAAAGCCAGAATGGAGACAGGCAGCGATATGAGGGCGCCGAAGACAAGCTTATCCATCCAGTATATCTTGTTGAACATAGAGCCTGTCTCGCCGAACAGGCGCAATGGCAGGACTACATCTTCGCTTTTGATGAGGAGGAGGGGGATGACAGTCAGGATGAACGATGCAAGGACTATTGCGGGAAACTGGAACCTCAAATATTCCCTCTTCATTTTTTGCGCGAACATGAGTCCGGTAGCTATGCCGAATGCGCCACCAAAAAGCCCTACAATGCTGGCATCCAGTCCATAATATTTGGCAGATGCTGCGACCATTCCCACGGCTCCTGCGCACAGGGGGCAATGGGCATAGACAGGAGCTGAATCCATTGAGAGCATTGCGATTGTTGCAAGAAAAATAATAAGCATTTGTTTCATATGACATCACCTACAATTTCACAAAGAGCCCAGAGGACTGGCCTTTATTTATGGAAAATATCTCGAAAGGCACTTTTCCGCCAGGCATGCCCGGTGAGCCGGAAGGCATCCCAGGCATGGCTATGCCATCTATTGAAGGCTTCTCCTGGACAAGCTTCTCAATGGCTTTGACGGGCACATGCCCCTCGACAAAATAATCGCCTATCTTCACTGTATGGCAGCTCCTCATGCTGACAGGTATGTCCATCCCATTCTTAATGGCGTCCATATCTTGCGTAAGAACAGGCTTCACATCAAGCCCGTTGTCCCTCAGATATCCTATATAATTGACACAGCAGCCGCAGGCTGATGAATAGTAGACTTCTGCAGTGATGCCCTTAAGAGCGTCAGGGCTTGAACCTCCGGATGGAAAGGCCAAAAATACAAAGGCCAGGGCTGGCACAAGCAGCCCTGCAGCCAAATAAACAAAGTTCCTTTTCATTTTAGCAGCCTCCTACCATTGTCGGCGCCTTTGGCGCTGACTGTGCTGTGCTCACCTTCTTCACCTGGTCCGGGTGCATACGGGCCATCATCTCATCGTATGTCTCGCCGCCGCCGGAACCGGCTGCCTTAATCACATTGCCTGAAACGCCGCCCTTGATGGAGTTTATCTGCAATGCCTGGATGAACGAAACTACCAGCAGCATTGCAACCATCGCCGCTACAAGTTCGCTTTTCATATTCATTGCCTCCTAGCAGCAGCCTCCTCCTTTTTTGGCTGCCTCATTTCTCTTCTCTTTTTTGTTTTTGTCTTCCATTTTCATGCCTCCTTTTTTATATAATTCCTATATTGAATGGCGGCCAAACAATCAACAGCCGCCCACCATTGCACCGCCTGAAGAGCCTTTTTCGGCTCCCCTGTACTTGTTCGAGGCGAGGTTGATGTAGATCAGCTCTATCCCCTTGTCCTTCAGGACTTTCGCCTTCTCAGTCAGCGCTGTGGGGAAGAAGAGCGTTTTCCATTTGCCCATCTCCTCGAGTATCTGGTCGTCAGTCGCTTCGCTGCCATGGTTCTTTATCATATATTTCGCAAGGCCTCTCATGGCGTAGCTGTGCGCGCATCCGCATGCGGCTTTCCCGTCATTGAATATTATGGCGGGCGCTCCGCAGCAGTATTCGCAGCTGATTTTCCCTGCTATACCTATGTACCTCTCAAGGTCTTTCCCTGTCAGGGTGATCTGCTCGTCGAATACGGCCAGCTTCCTTATCGTCGCATCCGCCTTGCTAGGATCAGATGGCGATACATCGTCAAAGCTTATGCCCAGTTCTTTTCCATATATATTGGGCACGCCTTTCGGTATCACATCCGGCCCTGCAGGCGTAACGTCCTGCGATTGCTGGGTTGTCCCTGAACCGTCGCTAAGGGCTATATTCCCTGTCTGCGGGATTGTTACAGGCCCTATCTGCGCCAGCTGGTATGCATTGAAGGCAGTAATAAACAATGCCGCCATCAGCATGCCCGCTGTAAGCATTTCCAGGCCGCTGCCTTTAGAGTCTTCCATTCCAAACCTCCTGTTTTCATGCCATGATTTGGGAGAAACAGCCTATCTATCTGATGGTGAAACTGGTTTCGTACAGGTCCGGGAAACTAGTTTCTATGGCTTGAAACAATAAAAAATTAACAGAAGTATGCTGATTATCGAAATCACATGCGCCATTTCAAATGAAATTCCTTATATTTTCTATAAGTGCATCTTCCATATTTTCATTTTCAGCAAATCTTATTCTGAAACAATAGGGAGATGTGGTATCACTTCAAAACTATTATATTCGCCATCCCTCTCCTCTTCCTTTCCAGAACGCCTTTCGTTTCCAATCTGTCGACAACTCTTGTCACCTTGACCTTGCTGAAATTTGTCTCCCTTATGAGATCGCTCTGGTATATGGAGCCGCCTTTATTTTTTACCAGATCGTAAACCCTCTTTTCATCCTCGTCCAGCTTGGATGTGTCTATCTGCCTGAACCCCCTTCTCATCTCTTCGGACACCGGTTTGGCTATGAACAGCATGTATATTCCAATCCCCATTACAAGAAAGGCTATCCCGAAAGCGAAGACTATCAGCCAGGAGACATTGCTTGTGTGCGCAGGGCAGTCCTTCATATCCAGGTTGTCCTTCTGATATCTTTCGCAGAGGGCCGCAGCCTGGGCGTCGACATCGAATTTGACAAAAATGAGGAGGAACAGCAGGATTATGGAGAAGGCTATCAATGAGGATGCCAGAGTCTTGTAGTTTGTGTCCATATTGCACCTGTACCAGCTTCGTAATGTGAAATTAATGCCGGAAGCTTTATAAATCACTTATCCGTCCCTCTGCAATCGTCTTTCCTGAGGCCAAGGAACCTCGAAAGGAAGCTCTGCTTCTTCTGACCCTCAATATTGCTTACAGTGATCCATGTTTTCCTGACTATGTCAGGATAATAATCATGCTTCTCCTTCCATTCCTTCAGCCATCTGATGGTTATATCATTGCTTGTATATCCGGGGCCGAAATCCCCGTACTTCTTCTTCAGTTTCTCTATGGCCTTTTCCCTCTCGACCTTCGCTATTATGCTGGCCGCTGAAACAATCTTGTGGTTTTTATCTGCTTTATGCTCCGCTATTATTCTGCACTTGTTTTTCAGCTTATTTTCTATAACAATTCTGAATTTTTTTATATTGACATCCGGAGAATCAATGATGGCTTCATCAGGCTTGATAATGTCAAGAATTTCTATCATCTTATTGGCCTCTATCTGGTTCAGATTTGTCCCGGAATTCCGATAGCTGTCTATCCTGCAGGCCTCCACCTTGATGACGACAATGTCTTTTGCAAGCTTTTCTATCTGCTTTGCAAGCTTTATTCTTCTTGGATGGCTAAGCTCCTTTGAATCTTTGACACCTAATTTTTCAATCAGAGGCAGCCTTTCCCTTGAAATGCTCACTCCTGCAATTGTCATAGGGCCTATTATTGCCCCTCTCCCTGCCTCGTCTATGCCTGCGATGATGTCTGGCATTGGTAATAATTTGCGGCGTAGAATAAAAAGAAGGGAAGCAATAAGAAGCTGAAAGATCTTTTATAAAAGAAATTATCGGCTTTCTCAAGCAGAACGGGGTTGGAGTAGGAACAGGCATTATTTACAGTTTATTGTCATTCTTCATTTTTTCCTATGGCCTCGGTTATGGAGCAACTTGCCCTGAAATATATTGCAACCCAGCAATCGACACTTTTTTGGCAATCACAGACCTTCTTATTCTTCCGAATACCTTATTGTTGGGCTTCATAACATTTTATCTTTTGCCCCTGTTTGCCATCTTAGGCAAAACGTCGGAATGGGTATATCTGGTGATTATCGTGTCTTTTTCGTCGCTTTTATGGGGTCTGGCAGGCGCAAGTGTTCAAGGTCTGCTAATGAAGAATATGCCCAGCTCTGCCAAGAGAAGAAATACAAAGCAAGCATATAAAACACTTCCGCTTTAATATATTCTCATAGCGGGGTGGAGCAAGCTTTCCTTGTATGGTCACGGAGAAAACATCCATGGAGGCCTCGAAGCTAGGAGTGCTCGCTGGGCTCATAACCCAGAGGCCGATGGTTCAAATCCATCCCCCGCTATTTTCTGTTTTCTTATAAATATTTCGATATTCATAGAAAGAAGTCTCTTCAATTCCACCCAAACGGCACCCATGTGTCAAGCACCCCGTCGCTGTCAATGTCGTCGCAGACGCCTTCTGCTGCAACTCTGCACAAGCTGGCGCAGCACTCCTCTCCTGTCGAGCAGTCCGAATTTGAGTCGCAGAACTGCCCCCCTTCTTCTGCCTGTCCAATATCAAGATTTATAGCAATCACATTGCCGCTCGGCTTGCCGCAGGGCTGCTCGCTGTAGGCCAGCCTCATGTTCCTGTCATTCCTGTCCAGTATGGCCACGCATTCAGATGATTCGCCTGCCTGAAGCTCCTTGTCGTCGCATGTCAGCATGACTTCTTTTCCCCTGATCGTCAATTTGCCTATAGAGGCCTTTCCATTTCCCTTGTTCGTAATCACCAATCTTGTCAGTCTTTCGCTTCCATCAGGCGGGCCTGCAAAGGACTTCACCTCAAGCTTGGCCTCTGTCGGCTGCACGACCTTCAGTTTCTTCTGGAATTTGACGGTGCCGGCACGGAAGAAATCCTCAGTGGTGAGGAAACTAAATCTATTCACGAGGAAGCCTTTGTCTCCGATGATCACAGTTGGTATCTGGGCTTTCAGAATCTGGTTTCCTCCACCATAGCCATAGATATAGTAAAAACAGAATATATCTGCCTCAACATCCGCCTCATTTCCAAACATAGGCTCGCCCGCTGCTGACGAAGGTGTTGAGCCCTTCTCCTTCCTGCTGCAAATTATATTGCCTGGTATATCCGGCTCTCCCCGAGTTTCCGGGTGCACAAGTATTCCGAACTCATCCGTGAACAGCTCCTCCCGGGACAGGACTGCTGAATCCGCCAGCCTTTCCCCTGCTTTATCCCTGTGGAATTGGACAATCCTTTTCACAAGACCGGCAACGTCATCAACCCACTGTATCGGAGGAGTATCATATACTCCTCCCCTTCTCCACCACTCACCAGTCCTGTTGCCTGTTGTCACGACAGGCTTCTCCCCGGGGCACACATCCCCTTCCAGCACGAAGCCATCGGAAGACACAAGCTTGATGTCCTCAGGGATGGTGAGCTGTACTATTGCGCCTGTGATGAGGGGGCTCTGGACAGACCATGAGCCACATGCGTTCCCTCTGTAAGTCAACTCTTCAAAGGGGCACTCCATCAGCTTGCAGGGGCACATGGCCTTCTTGCTTTCAGGCATGTTATGGGAACAGTATTGGAGATTGGGATTTTTTTCTCCATCATAGGCTATGCCCTGTTCTGCGACGCAGGCCCACGGATACCACCCCTCATCAGTATTGAGCCCCCTGAAATAGAACTCGCCTTCGATGGCCATAGCGCTACCTGCACCGATCGCAAGGAAAATGACTATAATGACATTTATTTTGGCTTTTTTTAACATCAATTATCTCTTGCCTTTCCGAGATATAAGCTTCTTCAGATATGGGCCATTATTCAGCCGCCTAAAGCCTTTTCAGATTCGGCAGATGCTGCTCGTAGTAGAAATGGAGCTCCTTGTCCCTTTTCTTCAGGTCGGACTCTATGAGCTTCCGTATATCAAGCGAGTTCACAACCTTTTTGCCTTTCAGGGCCTGCATCACTTTCTTTGTCACGGCATCAGCAATCCTCTCGCATTCAGTCTCCTTGTAGTGTGCGCTTGCACAGGCCGCATACACAGAGCCGTAAACCTTCCTCTCGTCGAAAGGCTCCTTATGGCCTCTCCTCTTCACCACAAGCCCGATATTGTGTACCATGACTTTCATATGATCGCCCATATCATGTAAAGCCCGAGGGCCAGCAGGAAAAGCCCTATCCCCAGCCTCATCAGGCCCCTGTTCTCCTTCCTCCATTTCTCCATCCTCCTCGATGTCTGGCCGAAGTACACCAGGCCCACTATGACTATCAGGGGGAGGATGAAGATGAAATTGTAAAGCAGAAGCAAAGGAATGCCATTGGCATAGTCCCCTGAGGAAAGCATCCCGAGTATGGCCAGATAGGGGGCCCCTGTGCACGGAAGCTCCACAAACACGACAAGGACGCCAAGCAAAGCGGCTATCAGCAGGCTTAGTGCGGGGTGTTTCTTCTCCATTGTCTCCATGAGCTTGGTATATTTCTTCACCCTCTCGGCCCCCCCTGGGATCATCTGCAATGAGAAGCCCCTGCCGTACCAGAAATAATCCTTGATCTCCAGAAGGCCGGCCAGTATGGCAATCCCGGCCGCAACCCTGTAGAAGGGTTTTGCAAGGCCTGCAGTGTAGGCAAGGGTCAGTATCCCTATTCCCAGAAGGAAATATGTCACATATACTGCGGTTATGTAAATCCCCCCTGCAAGGAGCATCCTGGCCTTGTTCTTGAAAACCTTCGTCATGTAGGCAAGCAGGAAGATAAGCACCCCAAAAACGCAGGGGTTGATGCTGTCGGCAAGGGCTGCAGCGACTATTATCCCCAGAGTGATCTGTTCGGCCATATGATCACAGAATATCCTGATTTATCCCATGCATCCCTCAGGCATCGGGGTGTCTGTCCCTAGGTGCGAGTTCGGCTCATAGAACTTGTCCACGTCCTTCCTTATCTCGCACACGCCTGTCCCCTCTTCGGACATCCTCTTGGCTTTCTTGGCTATGTCGAAGCACACTGAACAGGTCACTCCGTGCTTGTCGAATGTGCCGTCATCCCTCCAGAAGCAGTGCCTTGCATGCTTGTGGCCCTCGTACTTGCAGCCGCAGTAGCACGGTATCTGCTCAAGCAGGGCCCAGCCTTCAGGTGTCTTGGCCCACTCGTATATCATCCTCATGTCTCCCGTCACATATGAAGGTATTACAGCATTCGCCACTTCTCTCGAGAGTAAGAAGTAGGCTATGCCTGCGATGAAATCAA
>CAYJTA010000003.1:0-25694 GCA_964372825.1 uncultured archaeon
ATATGGGGATTGCTTTTCAAAGCCTTCCGGGGCTGTTCGTATGATGGTGAATGTCAGTATATCCCCTTTTCCTGAAAACTGATGTTCCGCTATCTCCCCTTTTCGCCTGCAGTCGGAGCAGAGCGGCTTTGGGGGATAGAAATGCTTATTGCACGTCAGGCATTTTGTGCCCACAAGGCCGTATTTCGACTTCTGCAATCTCCAGTACAACGGAACGCTTGTCGTGTGCATATCACCCCTCACCGGAAAATATATTCACTATAGCTGTCGCTCCTGAGCCGCCGACATTGTGCGCCAGGCCAATTTGCGCACCCTTCACCTGATTGAATGCCTTGCCCCTCAGCTGCCTCACTACTTCTATGATCTGCTTTACTCCCGTGGCCCCGACAGGGTGCCCCACCTTTAAGCCACCGTCCGTATTGACAGGCATCCTCCCCCCTATTCTTGTGTCGCCGTTTATCAGCAGATCCCTACCCTTCCCCTTTGGAGCGAAACCAAGATCCTCATACGCCATTATCTCAGCTATGCTGAAGCAGTCATGCACTTCAGCCATATCTATGTCCTTTTGCGAAACATCGGCCTGCCTGAAGGCATGCTCTGCGGCCTTGACAGTGGCGCTGATGCTCGAAAGGCTTTTCCTTCCGTGAAGAGCTACAGTGTCGCTTGCATGCCCTCCCCCAATAAACCAGACAGGATTATCGAATTTTTTTGCGGCCTTTTCGCTCGCCACGACTATTGCGGCTGCGCCATCGGAAATCGGGGAGCAGTCAAGCAGCCTCAAAGGGTCTGATATCATAGGCGAGTTTATCACATCCTCCACTGTTATCTCATTCCTGTACTGGGCATACGGATTCTTTGTCGCATGATGGTGGTTTTTTACCGGAACAAGGGCCAGCTCCTCCCTTTTCAGGCCGTATTTCTCCATGTAATACCTTGCCATGAGCGCATAGAGGCCGGCAAATGTAAGCCCTATATGGCTCTCCCATTCCTGGTCCCCTGCAGAAGCAAGCGTGGCCACAGCCTGGCTTGTGGAAAGGTCGGTCATCTTTTCAGCCCCGCCCACCATCACGATGTCATGGTGGCCCGAGAGGACTGAGAACGCGGCCTTCCTGAATGCCAAAGCACCTGAAGCGCATGCGGCCTCGCATCTGGTCGCGGGTATGGGAAGAAGCCCTGCCTGCTCGGTTATCAGCGCTCCAAGATGCTCTTGGCCTATGAACCTGCCTGCAGACATGTTGCCTATGTATAATGCCTCTATATCCTTTCCCTCCAAACCAGCGTCCTGCAGGGCCAAGGCGCCAGCCTCTATGCTGAGATCCCTTAAACTTTTTTCCCACAGCTCCCCCATCTTCGTCTGGCCTATGCCCACTATTGCGACTTTCATCCCCTGATATTCCCCCCCAGCCTCATATACTGCGCATAATCTATGTTTTCCTTGGTCTCAACATATTCCATTGTTTTCTTCGCTTTGTCCTGCTTTCCCTTGATCCCGTCAGTTACAGTAAGACAGAAAGAATCAGATCCCGCCCCTGAGCCATACGATGTCACTATAATCTTCTCCCCCGGCTTTGCCTTATCGAGAACAACACTCAATACCAATGGGCTCGCTCCGGAATACGTGTTTCCTATTTTCGACACGAGAAGGTTATCTTTCAGCTGTTCGCTTGTGAATCCCAGAATTTTGCCTGCCCGCAAAGGGAATTTCCCATTCGGGGTATGGAACACAGCATAGGCAAAGTCAGAAGGCTTCAGGCCCGTCTTTGCCATAAGGCCCTTGCATGCCTCTATGACATGCCTGAAATATGCAGGCTCTCCGGTAAACCTGGCAGCATGCCTCGGGTATTCCTGGCCGTCCCTTCTCCAGAAATCTGTCGTGTCTGTGACAAAGCTGAACCAGCCGTCGATAGCGGCCTCGACATCCTTTTTCCCTATTATAAATGCCGCTCCTCCAGCGGCTGCAGAATATTCAAGGGCGTCTCCGGGCATGCCCTGGCTCGTGTCGGCCCCTATTGCAAGGCCGTAGTCTATGTATCCTGCCTTGACGAGGCCGCAGCATAGGAACATGGATGTCGTCCCGGCCCGGCACGCAAATTCAGTGTCCACAACGCTTATAGCAGGCCCAATGCCCAGCGCTTCTGCAACCACAGTCCCTGAAGGCTTGACAGCATACGGATGGCTCTCAGAACCGATATAAAGGGCCCCTATATCCTTGGGCTTTATGCCAGCCCTCAGGAAAGCGTTTTTTGCGGCCTCGACGCTTATCGTCACCGTATCTTCATCTATGTCAGGCACGCTCTTCTCCTCTATCAGCAGGCCTTCCTGTATGGCCTTCGGATCCTGGCCCCACACCCTCGCTATTTCAGCAGATGTTATCCTGAAGCGTGGTATATAGGCCCCATAACCAACTATCCCGACAGACATAGCAACCTAAATGTAATTGGGGGTTAATAAATTTAAGAAGGGGCAGTACGGCAAATGACTTATGTCGATTTCAAATACCCCTCTGAATTTCGGTAAAGCCCAAATCAATTTCGAAAATCTAGATCATCATAGAAGCCAAAATTTCATGCAATCGCTTCACGTGACGCCTACAGATCTGCACACACCAGCTATCAGCTCGCAGCGACATTTATGAAGGCATGCACAAGCGCAACATAAAACAGGGATTTCCGGAAGCCGAGCCTATAGATTCTGCTGTACAACAGGGAGGAGGCAAGAAGAGAAGCTACAGTCCATGCTATTTCTGTCAGGAGCACATGCGGCGGCTGCTGGCCCTGTGTGAAGAATATGTAGTAGTATGGGCCAAAGCCAGGATACATCACATATGTGAACGCGAAAAAGAACGTCATCACAGCTGCTACTAATACGGCCCTGAAGAATGTGCCTCTGACCTTGGCCCCACCGGCCGCAGCAATGTTGTAGAGGAATATGGCTGAAACGGCTATCTGGCCGAACATCAGAAGAAACGATGGTATAGCAAACAGCTGGCCCACCCACAGCCTGTAGCTCCCATTAGGCAGGCCGGGAATCAGGATGTCGTAGAAATTGATGTATATGGCCAATGAAACCATACCTAGGGCAAGCGCCGGAACGAAATAGTTCCACTCGATTTTCTTCATTCAATCACTGCCTGTTATTATGAAAATCAGAATAATAAGATTACTCACATTGTGACGTTTCTCTCATTTATATAACTTTCAAGTTAAAACATAACTTATGCTCACGCAAAGGGCTGCGGCCATTATAATAGGCGGGATAATGATATTCTCAACCATAGGCTTCGCCATCACAAACCAGGCCTTCCTTGGCCAGAACCCACAGCAGACGCAGCCACCGCAGCCCAACATAACCGCAATCATGGAGAGGGAACTGACAGCGAACGAGAAGCTGTCTGTCCTCAGGTCCGGCGGGGTGATAATCGAAGCGCGGCTGAATGAGACATGCCTGCAGGAGTGCCTTTCAGAGCCGTGCGAGCCGTGCCAGAGCCAGGTAAACACCCTCAAAAATTTCGCTCTGAAATACAGCTCCTATATAGTCCTCTCAAAAATAGTATCCTTTGACGAGAACGCAATAAGGATGATCTCAGGCAGCGGCAGCATAACAGAAATAGCGAATGTGACAGATGACGGCCTTCTTGATGCATATTGCACCAATGCAGTCCTGAAACCGAGGGAATGCCTCCTGAAGGACGTTTAGGCACTGCCTATCCCCACAGATCCTTCATTATCTTGATCAGCTTTGAAATCTCAACCCTTCCAGAACCTAACTTTCTATTTCCACCGCCATTGCCCCCTGCTTTCGAGCATATATCCTTCGCAATGCTGCCTGCATCCTCATGCGTGCTCATGCAGACAAGCTCGCCCCTCTGGTTGGCCAGTATCACTGTCAGCTGGCCGTTTTTCTCTACAAGCAGTTCAGCGGCCCCGAGCATTTCCTCCCTAGTTGCCGCTATTATATCGACTATCCTATTTCCTGAGATTTTTTTAGAAAGATCCTCTGCCAGCCTTTCGGCCGCCATCGCCGAAGAGGCCTCCTTTTCCTTCGAGAGCCTTTTCCATGTGCTGAAAATATGCTTGCACGCGTCTTCCAGCGACTCTGCCTTAAACGGCGCTTCATTCCCAGCCGCTTTCATCCTTTCCGCCATTGACATCCTCAGATGCCCTATCTCTTTCAAAAATCTTTCAATGGTCTCCTTCACTTTCGCATATGAAACATCAAAAACCCTGCCGCCCCTCTGCAATTCCCTGTAGACTGCCATATCATTAGCCAGCACTTTCGAAAGGCTATCAGACACACTGACAACTTCTGAGCATTTCAGCATGTTTTCTATTTCCAGGGATTCCTTCAGGCAAGCCCGGAGAAACGCATCAGCCTGCATGCCTGCCTTTATTGTCAGCCTGTTCACGCCGTCCGCAATCCTTTCGGAGGACACAACGACTATTTTCCCGATATCGCCTGTACTGGAAACATGCGTGCCTCCGCAGGCCTCCACATCATATTCCGGTATTTCTATGATCCTCAGGGTCTCTGAAGGTATTGCCCCTCCCTGGTATATTCTCAGGCCGAACTGCCTTTCAGCCTCCATCCGGGGCATGACATGCTCCTTCACATCCATATTGCTCCTTACAGTGCTGTTTGCCACTCTCTCCATTTTTTCTATCTCCTCATCCGAGAACGGAAGGTAGTGTGTGACATCAAGCCAGGCCTTTTCAGCCGTCTTCTTTGTCCCTGCCTGCCATATGTGCTTCCCTATGACATGCCTGCAAGCGCCATTGACGACATGCACGGCAGTATGGTGCTGCATCAGCTGTTTTCTCCTTTCGAAATCTATCTCTCCTCTGATCTGCTGGCCTTCGCTGAAAACCTGCTTTTCAATAAAATGCAAAATCACTCCATGCCTTTTCTGGACATCGGTAACCTTTACGCTATCAATAACACCTGTATCGGCCACCTGACCACCGCCCTCAGGATAGAACAGCGTCCTGTCCAGGACCACAGCATTCTCGAATGCCGCAAGGACCTTTGCAGAGAATGCTTTCTCATTCTGAAACTCGTAGAACATCAGCCCGGTTTTCGGCAGCATCGCTATTCTGTCATCATAACTAACCTCTTCCTTGGCCTGCTCCTTCATGTGCGTTTCAGTGAGCCGTGCATAGAAATCCGAAGGTATGCTGAATTGCTTTCCTTCTATCTTAGACTGCTTCTCTATCATCTCAGGCGCTATGCCATGGCTTGTATAGAACCCTATCAGCTTTTCTGTCGCAACACTTCCTTTCTCAAGCTCCTTCCTGATTATTGACCTCGCCTTTTCAACGCTTTTCCTGTGCCTGTCCGTTTCAATCCTGATAACGGCATTGAAGCCCTCCAGATTCTCTTCGAGCTCAGGATACATACCCTTAAGCTGTTTAGCATGCTTTTCTGCAACAGACTCAAGGTCAAAGCCAAACCCGAATTCATCTATGAAAGACAATGCCCTCCTCAAAATAACCCTCAGATTGTATCCGCCAGAAACATTCGAAGGCATGGCCCCGTCAGCTATGGCAAGCAATAGTGTTTTTGTGTGGTCCGCTATGGCATATATGGCCTGCATGGGCTCTATGATTTCCTTCAGCTCCTTTGCAGAGATGCCCGTTTCCTGCGCTATCGCCTCTTTTGCCTTCAGGAGGTCATGGCCATGTTCTATATCAAGCCGGCCGGACACTGATGCGTATCTTTCGAAAACATCGGAATTCCCCATGCCGGCACGCTTTTTCATGTATTCCACGGCCCCGCCAAACACAGCATCATAGCTTGTCACAGTGCCATTGGCTATCCAGGCAAACCTTTCCAGGCCGGCCCCCATGTCTATCACTTTCTGCCCCATTTCCGTGTAGTTCTCTGCATTTCCGAGGAACTGGGTGAAGACGGCATTCCCCAGCTCCAGCCCATGGGCGAAAAACTCAAGGCTGGGGCCGAAGGCGTTCGGGCCGGCCCACACATCTTCCAGAAATGTGATTTCCTTATCCCTGATCCCAAACACCTTTGTGAGCAGCTCAAAATCAAGATCTATGCATCTGTCCTTCCAGTAGCCGTTCTTCCCGTCAAAAATGGAAGTCTGCTGGATCATGGCAAAATTGGTGTAATGCCTTCCAGTCACGCCGACATTCGGTATGTCATTGAACCTCAGGCACGGCTGGGCCAGTATGCACGGATTATGCCGCATCTCAAATACAGTCGTGCTGTCCGTCATCCTCTGGAAATCGACAATGCCTGCAATCGTGAAGTACAGACCTGGGAACCACCTGCAGACGACAGGATACCTCGGCAAGCTCTGGTGGCCGTTTTTCCTGAAAAACCTCTCTATCTCATTCCAGCATTCTCCGTATGTAAGCTTATCTTTTGTAACATTCCTGCCAATGAAACCATAGCCCACACATTCGCTGTCTCCGCACACTTCTTTCTGCTGATCCAAAGTCCAGAAAAATTTCAGGCATTTTGAACATTGTTTTCTCACAAATCCGAGTTTTCTGAAAAGCTCTACCTCATAATATCGCTTATAGTCCCGCTGGAACATTTCCATTAGCTTCTGTTTCATAGGTAAAAATAGTGAGAGGAGATTTAATAGCTACCTTGTAATCTTCACTTTCTTCTTGATTAAAACACATTCCAATATAAAATAAGTTCAGAGTCAGCAGAGGCAGCTAAATCAACAATAAATAGCAAAATCAAGTATATTCCTCAGGTGATGAAAATGAAAGACCAGCAGAAGAAGGAGCTGAGGGAATTCATAGAAAAACTAGATAGCATTAGAGGAAGGCATACAGAACTGGTGACTGTTTACGTCCCCGCAGGCTATGAATTAACAAAAATTGTTGTCCAGTTAAGGAGCGAGCAGTCGACATCAGAGAACATCAAGAGCAAGACAGTAAGGAAGAATGTGACAGGGGCCATAGAAAGGATACTGCAGCACCTCAAACTCTACAAGGCAACGCCTCCAAACGGAATGGCCATCTTTGCTGGCAACATCTCAGATAAAGAAGGAGTCACAGACATACAGGTTTTTGTGATAGAGCCTCCCGAGCCTGTCAGGACAAAGCTCTACCACTGCGGCCAGACATTCATACTCGACCCCCTGAAGGAGAATGTGGCCGAGAAGGAGATATACGGCCTCCTGGTCTTCGACAAGCAGGAGGCAAACATAGGCCTGATAAAAGGGAAGACGGTTGAGAATATCAAGAGACTTGAATCAATTGTTCCGGGAAAAACGAGTAAAGGGGGACAAAGCGCTGCACGTTTCGAGAGGGTCAGGGAAGGCATGATAATGGACTTCATGAAGGAAATTGCAGAACTGGCCACAAAGACCTTCAGGGACATGCCGCACATCAAGGGCATAATAATCGCGGGGCCTGGCCCTTCCAAAGACGATTTCATGAAAGAGGAATATCTTCCTACTGACATCAGGTCAAAGGTCATAGGGATAGTCAGCACATCCTACACAGGCGATTACGGCCTCAAGGAGGCCTTTGAAAGATCAGATGGCATAATAGCAGAGGCAGGCATAATGAAGGAGAAAAAAATCCTGGAGAAATTCTTCGAGGGCCTTGCAAAGAGCGACGGCCTGTCCGTATACGGCGTCAGACCTGTTGTGGATGCTATAAAGTCAGGCAACCTTGATCTCCTCCTGATTTCTGAAAAATTTGATTCCAATCAGGTGAAATTAAGGTGCGAATGCGGAAACGAGATTGAAAAAATGATAATAAAGAAAAAAGAAAAAATAATCTGCCAGAAATGCGGAAAGGACATGAAAGTAATTGAATCAAGGGAAATAATGAGCGAAATCATAAAGGCCGCAGAGCAGATCTCATCCAGAGTGGAAATAATTTCGGCAGGCACACCGAAGGGCGAACAGTTCCTTGAGCTCTCCGGGATCGGTGGGATACTGAGGTACAGGGCTTAGATTTGCTCTTTTCTCTCTAAAATTGTATATCCTACTTCTTTTGAATCCCCGATAAACCTTTTCAACCCGTCTTTAAACATTCGATCAGGTAACTCACCAATATCATCATTGTAAAGCGGCTCTATTCTTAATACGTCCAAGTTTCCCACAGGCTCTACCCTCTCCCTCATTTTTCTTAATTCGCCATCTGAAAACTGGGTGAACACCTCATAAGGCAGGGTTGCTATATGACAACCTAATTCAAATGCCTTGTCAACATGACCTCTATGCCTTACGCTTGCAAAAAGCACTTTTGTCGGGAATCCCCACTTCCTATATGCCTCTAATGTCTCTTTGACAAGAGCAATCCCATCACCACCATTAGCTTCAAATCTTCCGACGAATGGGCTGAAATAATCTGCCCCTGCTCTAGCTGCATAAACTCCCTGCGGCAGCGAAAATCCCAGAGTTGCATTTGTCTTACCTCCAAATATCTGCTTGATTATTCGCATTGCTTCATATCCTTTGGAATTGCACGGAAGTTTTGAATAGAATATTGTCCTGTCAGGCGGATCCCATGATTTTATCGTGAACGACTCAGCCACAAGCCGCTCGACAGTGATTTCATCTGGATTGAAATTCGGCGTTCCAGCAGTTTCAATACTTATTGAGCATTCACCATCAAAAATATCTGCTATTTCATATGCTACCCCCTTTATGTTGGAAGGAGTCATTTTCAACCCCCTCCTTTTTGCATATAAGGCTGTTGTGGTATTGTTTGTCGTAACCCCGTCAAGGTTGCCAGTAGAATAAGCCTGCTTGATTATCTGTGGATCTGCTGTGTCAAGGTAGATTTTCATGCATACTTTATGGTTACAGTTTATTTATTTCTGAATTATCAGCCAATCGCCTTCACCCCGCCCATATAAGGCTGAAGAGCTTTCGGTATTTCCACTTTGCCATCCTTTGTCTGGAAATTCTCCAGTATGGCCGCTATCGTCCTTGTAGTTGCAATGGCCGTGGCATTTAATGTATGCACATGGCCTTTGGCCTTTTCCCCGTCTATTCCGTACCTTATATTGAGCCTCCTTGACTGGTAATCCGTGCAATTAGAGCAGCTAACAGCCTCCCTGTATTTGCCCTGTGCCGGCATCCAGACCTCCAGATCGTATTTCTTGGCCGCAACAGTCCCTATATCCCCGGTGCATACATTGACTATCCTGTAAGGCAGTTCCAATGCCTGGAAGATTGTTTCAGCATTTGAGATGAGCTCTTCATGAATCCTCCAGCTCTCCTCAGGCCTGCTGAAAACAAACTGCTCCACCTTGTGGAACTGGTGGACCCTGAATATGCCCTTTGTATCCTTTCCATGTGCGCCAGCTTCTTTCCTGAAACAGGCAGAGAAGCCCGCATACTTCAGCGGAAGCTCTTTTTCAGGGATAATTTCGTCCATGTGCATGCCGCCAACGGCATGCTCGCTTGTCGCTATCAGATACAGGTCTTCATTCTCTATCTTGTACAAGACATTCTCAAAATCGGCAAGGTCTGTGACACCCTGATACGGCTCTTTCCTGATCATATAAGGCGCCAGAATCGGCGTAAAACCTTTTTTTGCCAGTATATCCAGAGCAAATCTGGCAAGCGCCAGATCAAGAAGAACCAGTTCCTTCTTGAGAAAATAGAATCTGGCCCCGGAAACCTTTCCGGCCCTTTCGATGTCTGCCAGATCAAGATCCTGAAGGATATCCACATGGCTCTTTATTTTGAAGTCAGGCTTCTTTATCGCCCCCCATTTCCTTATCTCGGCATTCTCCTCTTCCCCTCTGCCAACTGGAACAGTTTCATGCAAAATATTAGGCAGCCTCATCAGATAGCTGTCCATCTCTGCCTTCAGGCCTGCCATCTCAGTTTCTTTGAGGCTTATCTCATCATTGATTTTTTTCACCTCCTCCTTTGCCTTCTCTGCCTCTTTCCTTTTCCCGGATTTCAGGAGTTTGGCAATGCTTTCCGTGGCCTCATTCCTCTTCCTTCTCAGATTCTGGGCATCAAAATTAAGCTTTCTGCTGTCCTCATCAAGTTTTTCTATAATGCTTATCCATTCCCCCTTTCCCTTGTCCTGCCTCTTCTCAAGATTCTTCAGAATCACATTTTTGTCCTCCCTTATGAGCCTGATGTCAATCATACCATCTAATACATCTCTCGATTAATATTATTCTACCCTCCCGCCCTTTTCAATAAAGTCTTCTATATCGCCCTTTTCTTCCTTTATTTCGCCCAGCTGTTCCTTCACGCTTTTTGCAAGATTCTTCCCCAGCACCTTCTCAATTGATTCCAGCGGGGCCTTTCTGAGAGAGTCGAGAGATCTGAACCCTGAAGCAAAAAGCATCCTGCTCCTCATCCTTCCTATCCCCTTCAGCCTCACGAGGGGCAGAAGCTCCTCCCCTATTCCGTAGTTCAGCCTTATCCTCAGCTTCCTGATTTTCGAAATATGGCCGCTGAGGCCAAGTATCAGGGCAATCTCCTGCATGCTGTAGAGCAGCCAGTCTGCAATGTCCAGTTTCGCCCTGAGCTCCCCGGGCGTAACATTGTAGTCCTCCAGCAGCTTTTCTTCGCCGGATTCTCCTATCCATTTTTTCATCATCTCCGCAGTCTTGACAGCCCGTATGAACTCATCATATTCAATATCAAACTCATTCGGCATTTCGATAAAGCTGCCCTCTTCCGAAAGAACCAAGTCATTGATATATTGGAAATCCTTTTTGTAGATTCCCAGCAAAGGCTTCAGCTCCCTGCACCTGCCTATTATATGCAGAAGGCCGAAATCGCCCAGGCCGGTCATCCTCTCGGACTTCAGGCATCTGATGAGCCAGCTTGCGCTTACAGGGTCTATATACAGTTCAGCGACCCTCTTCCCCATTTTTGTTGCCTCCAGTTTTTCATCTTTGTTTATATCAGAGGCCATTACAAAATCACTGTTTTTTTCATCCACGTCTCCAATAATTACAAAACCCATATCCTTTAGCATGTTCAAAACTTTTTCTATTTTCTCCCCCAGCAATGCCGTGTCCTTGTAGTGGTGCGCATAGAACGTCTTGTTCATGAATGAGTGCAGATGGGACTTCTTCATCGTCACATGGTTCGCTATCAGGCCAAGGGCATGCATCCTCAGTATCGGCTCGACGCCGAGTTTGCTTGTTATCTTTTCCGGCTCGCCAAGTATGTAGTTCTGCCATGCGAATATCGCCTCTGTCTTGTCCCTGGCCATGAGTATGGCTTCCCCATCCGTGTCGTATTTCGGCCTACCGGCCCTTCCGGCCATCTGCTGGATTTCCAATACAGGAAGGTAATCCATCCCTCCCCATCCGCTGTACCTTTTCAGATCCCGTATAATCACACGCCATGCAGGCATGTTTATGCCGGCCGCAAGGGTGGGCGTCGCAAAAATCGCCTTTATCTTTCCTTCCCTGAAAGCCTTTTCTACAATTGACCTCTGCTTCGCAACCAGTCCGGCATGGTGGAAGGCAACGCCAGATTTCATGCACTCACTCAGCTTTTTGCATTGCCTTGTTGATTGTTCCAGTACGTTCAAATTCTTTTCAGATATTTCGGATAACTGTTTTCTTTCCTCAGCTGTAAGCTTCCCCCCAACATGCCCTGCCATCTTTTCAGTAGCAGCCTCTGCGTTTTTCCTTGTGGATATGAACACAATACTCTGCTTCCCTTTTTGAATGGAGTCGAGGATAAGCTCTTTCAGGCCGTCTTCTGATTTCAGGGTCTTTTTTATATCAGGGTACAGGAAAACCTTTTTCTTGTGGCAGATTCCTGAGTATAATTTCACGGGCCTGTAGTCGGACTTGACAGCTTTTGCCTTCAGCCACTCTGCCAGCTCTTCATAGTTGCTTATGGTCGCTGACAGTCCCAGTATTCTTGGCGATATCACCTCCTTCAGCCTTGTGAGAATAATTTCCAAGGTCGGCCCCCTCCCCGCATCATTCAGCAGATGTATTTCGTCCACCACAACCAGGCCGATCTTATCGGCCCATTCTATCCCGTGCCTGAGGAGGCTGTCCATCTTCTCCGATGTTGTTATTATGATGTCATACCTCTCAAGCCACGGATCATTAGAATCAAGGTCGCCCACGCTTATAGCTGTCTTGATTCCCAGAGGCCCATACTTTTCCCTGAATTCCTCAAACTTCTCGCTTGCAAGGGCCTTTAATGGAACAATATACACAACCTTCCTGCCTTCAGAAACAGCCTTTATGGCCGCCATCTCAGCTATCAGGGTCTTGCCGCTGGCCGTAGGAGCGGCAACAACCATATTGTGATCCTCAAAGAGGCCGCTCTCCACAGCAAGCTGCTGGACAGGGTTCAGTTCTATTATTCCTGAGACCTCCATGACCTTGGAGACTATTGCATGCATGGCCATATGTTGAGGCAGTGGAAATAAAAGGCGATAAAAATTCTATTTTCAAGAACCAGTACAATGAACATATATCTCCAAATCAGAGAGGAAATTCATGAAAGCAAAATGTCATGTCGTAATCTCAGGCCTCGTCCAAGGCGTATCCTTCAGGAGCTTCGTCAAAACAAATGCAGATGAACTGGGCCTGAAAGGCTGGGTTAGGAATATGGAAGACAGAAGAGTGGAGGCAGTCTTTGAAGGTGATAGGGAAGCCATAGAGAGGATGCTTGAACTCTGCAGGAGGGGGCCGCTTGGGGCAAGGGTTACCGGATTGAAACAGGAATGGGGAGAAGCAAAACACGAATTTGGTAATTTCAATATCGTTCAGTGACATCTTCAAAAAAACGAGTACATAAATTCTTAAGTTTCAGCTTCAATACTCTTCATCCGGTGGAATTCATGCCCTCTGAAAATGACAAGGCTGTCATTTTGTATAGCCACATGGGGGAGGATTTTGCCGCTGGTGTCTACAATCATTTGCAACAGCGAGACCCTTCTCTTTTCACCGAAGGCCATGTAGACGTAAGATTCTTTTCAAACAAAGAACCAGATATTAAAATACTGTCAAATGTTGCAAGAAGAAGGGTTTATCTTTTTCAATCTTTCCAAGGATACCAAAAGGAACTGGATGCTCCACACGTGACTTATGATCCAAATGTTGGCTCAATGACTCTATTCAAGGAATGTGATGCATTGAAGAGGGCTTCGGCTGAAAAAATAATAATTGTTATCCCCCATGGACCATGGCAAAGAGAAGACAGAAAGGATGAAGGAAGGGTTGCCATATCTGCTAAACTGTTCATGGATCTTGTTGAAAAAGCAGCTGGAAGACCATTAGAGCGGGTTATGACAATAGAAATGCATTCTGGCCAACAGCAAGGGTTTGCAGATTATCCGATAGATAACCTATACGCCAACAAAATATTTGCACAATATTTTCAAAAATTAGTTCAGACTTTAAATGAGGATTTTGTTATAGTTTCACCTGATCCAGGTGGTGTAAAACGGGCACGTGATTTGGCAAACAGACTCGGTAAAGACGGGATTGTGTATTGTGACAAGATTAAAAAAGGTCCAGAAAAAGAGAAAACAATCTTGACAGGTGAAGTAAACGCTTCGACTGCTATTATCCCTGAGGATTGCATTGATACTGCGAAAACTATCGTGCTAGCAACAAGCTTGCTTAGGGAGAGAAGAGTAGAAGACATATATGCATGTGCCACCCATCCTATTTTCAGCCCCAAAGACGGTATCACAGCAGAACAGAGGCTGCAAGACGCCGGCGTTAAGACAGTTGTCGGCAATACAATTCCTATGAGCAGAGAGTATGTTATGCGAAACAGCAGTTGGCTTACTGTTCTTCCTTTTGAAAAACTCTTCGCCGATGCCATCTATGAGAGGGAAACAAAAGGTTCTGTATCAAGGCTGTTTGAGAACGACGCCTGAAGCATATTTTTATTGAGAGTGTCTATAAACCTTTAATCTATACCGGGTATGTAATTATTATGCCCTCACAGCCCGACTTCCAGTCCATCGAGAAGAAATGGCAGCAGAGATGGGAAAAGGACAAAGTGTTCGAGGCCGACAGGGACGAGAATAAAGAAAAGAAGCTGATGGCCATCCCCTACCCTTACTGTTCAGGGCCTCTCCATATCGGCCACGGCCGGACCTATACAGTGGCCGATGTCTGGATCATGCATATGAGGATGAGAGGCTATAACGCATTATGGCCGATGGCCTTCCACATCACCGGCACGCCCATATTGGCCGTGAGCAAGAGGATTGCAGAAAAGGATGGAAAAACAATTGAGATGTATAAAGATTATGTAAAATTATATGTCAAAGATGAAAAGCAAATAAATGAAATTGTAAAAAGCTTCTCAGAGCCGGAGAACGTGGCCGGCTTCTTTTCAAAGGTGATAAGCAGCGACTTCAAGAGCTTAGGTTTCAGCATTGACTGGAGGAGGAGCTTCACAACCGGAGACAAGGATTATAACAGGTTCATAGAGTGGCAATTTCATCTCCTGAAGGAGAAAGGCCTGATAAAGAAGGGAAGGCATCCTGTCCAGTACTGCCTCAACTGCCAGAATGCTGTCGGGGAGGATGATATAAAAGATGGTGACACACTTGATACAAGCATCACGTCGCTTGTAGCGATTAAATTCCCTTTCGAGGACGGATATCTGATAGCAGCAAGCCTGAGGCCTGAAACAATATTTGGCATAACCAATATCTGGATCAAGAAAGGAGCAAAATATGTGAAGGCAGAGTCCAAAGGGGAAATGTGGTATCTTTCAGAAAATGCTTTTGACAAACTGGAATACCAGGGTCATTCAATCAAAAAGATAAAAGCAATGGATTTTTCTTTTTTCGAAAATAAAGAAGCAAATCATATAGCAGACGAAAGGAAAATACCCATTCTGGCCGCTGATTTCATAGACATGGAAGTCGGGACAGGGATAGTGTACAGCGTGCCTGCACACTCGCCTGCCGATTATATTGCCATGATGGAAGCCAATAAAATGCTGAAGAACAAAATCTGGATAATAAATGTAATTGGTTTCAGTTCTGAAGGAAAAAACAAGATAAATGTAGAATCAATAACAGAAAAACTCGAAATAAAAGCCCAGAACGAAAGGGAAAAGCTAAATCAGGCCAATGCGGCACTGTACAGGCACGAATTCTACCATGGGATTCTGAACGACAAAAACAGGCAGTTTTCAGGCATGGCAGTTGCCAAGGCCAAAATAGAGACGAAGAACTGGCTGGAAGGACAATCAAAGGCCTTTGAATTCTTTGAATCCGCAACACCTAATCTCGAGTGCAGGGACGGCGGAAAGGTTGTTGTGAAGGTTATAGAGGACCAGTGGTTCATTGATTACAGAAACAAAGAATGGAAAAATCTAGCTAAAAAGTGTTTAACCGAAATGAAAATCATTCCGGAAAAATACAGGGCTTCTTTTTTGCACACAATAGACTGGCTCGAGGAGAGGGCATGCGCAAGGAGAAGGGGACTGGGAACAAAACTGCCCTGGGACAGGGAATGGATAATAGAAAGCCTTTCTGACAGCACGATATATCCTGCATTTTATATGCTGGCCCATCATATCAGGAATAATAAAATAAGGAACGAGCAGCTTGCAAAGGAGTTTTTCGATTTTGCACTATTAGGAAAAGGAAAAATAAGCGAAGTGGAAGCGAAAACAAGGATAAATAAAGGGATTCTTGAAACAATCCAGAAGGATTTCGATTACTGGTATCCTGTAGACCTGAGGCACACGGCCATACCCCATGTGACAAACCACCTGACTTTCTACATCTTCAACCATGCAATAACCTTTGCCAGCGAGAAATGGCCTAAGGCGATAACCCTCAACGAGCTTCTGGTAAGGGAGGGGAACAAGATGAGCAAGAGCAAGGGAAATGTGATTCCTCTTGTGAATGTGTCGAGCCAGTATTCCGCTGATCTCTACAGGCTTTACATACTCTCAAGCGCTGACATCGACACCGTTATCGACTGGAGGGAGACAAATGTGGTGACAGTAAAAAGGAAGCTTGCGAGGTTTTATGAGATTGTAAAATCCATATCAGGAAGAAAACCGGCATCATCGAAAGGGGGAGGCAATTCAGACCTCTGGCTGGCCAGCAGGTTTAACAGGTGCCTGATGGAAGCGGAGGGTTATATAGAGGAATTCAGGATGAGGGATTATGTGCAGCTGATGTTTTTCGAGACGCTTAATGACTTCTCCTATTACCTCAAGAGGGTGCAGGAGCCAAACTACGACATGCTTCAAGCTCTTGCTGAGGACTGGCTGAAAGCTATGGCTCCTATACTCCCTCATGTCTGCGAAGAGCTCTGGAAGCTCTTTGGCAGAAAAACTTACATCTCCCTTGAACAGTTCCCAAAGCACAATGAAAGCCTGATCAATCCCAAAGCAGAGAGGCTTGAAGAGCATGTGAGGCAGACCCTTGAGGACATAAGGCAGATTTTAAAAATAACAGGAAAACAGCCGAAAATAGTGCACATATATGTGGCCCCTCTCTGGAAATATGCAATATATGAAGAGGTGATTGAATATGCCGGCTCAAAGGACAAAAAAAGCATACTCCAGAAGCTCATGCAGAATCCTGAGATAAGGAAATACGGGAAACATTCAGCAGCATATATCGAGCATCTTGTGAAAAACCTGTCCTCCATGGAACCCATAGAAGCGGACCAAAAGGAAGAATATGGCACGCTCGCCGAAGCAAAGGCGTTTCTTGAAAAGGAAATCTCTGCTGATTCCGAAACAGAAATCAGGATATGGAAGGCCGATGACACTTCGCTCTATGACCCTAAAGGAAAGGCTTTCAAGGCTTCTCCGTTCAGGCCGGCGATTTATGCTGAGTAACTGTTAAGCATACCTTTATTTGCAATCTTTTCATTTCCAATCTTCTTTATCATGTACCATCTCATCGGCTTCCTAAGAATGGCCTTGAACAAGCCGCTTGAGACTGAGAAGGAAACTATAACGCCTATAGTGAATGACGACAATATTATAGGTATAGCAAGATTAAGCTTGCTCTCTTTAGAAAGCGCAACCAGTCCTGCTACAATGAAGCCCGATGTCAGCAAAACGTTTCTGCCCATTGAGGAAAAAAATTTAGGCAAGTCTATAGGCCCAGGCTCATGGGTTATGAATGATATCAAGCCTGAGACGAACAGAAGGGCTACCATCGGCGCAGTCACATAGCCGAGCAGCACGAAGGATATCAAAAGTTTCTGTTTCATGTTGAAGAGACCACTTGACAGAATGCCTTTGGCGTGCTGGAGGAATGCCTTTGTATTACCATAAGCCCATCTCATCTGCTGTTTCCTGAAGCCTTCCAGGTTGTAAGGAACCTCTCCATAACCTTTCAGATCGCTTATATAAGTGATTTTATAACCCGACTGTAGCATCCTGAGAGAGAATTCTATATCCTCAGTAAGGCTGCCGTTCTGCCATCCGCCAAGCTTTATTATGACATCCTTTCTCACAGCCTCCGCAGAGCCGCAGATGAAAGAGATGCCATGTTTGTTTATGAGAGGCATCCAAAGGTGATGGTAGACCATCATGATACTGGATGCAAGCTTTGATACAAGATTATGATTCGAGTTCAGAAAATCCCACCTTGCCTGCACTCCTGCCACATTTTTGTTCTCTATAAACGGCTTTACTATCCTCTTCAGGAAGTTTTTTTGCGCTACAAAGTCGGAATCGAAGATTACTATTATCTCGCCTTTTGAATATCCCAGAAGATTATTGAGGTTCCCTGGCTTGAAGCCCTCATTTTTCTGCCTTCTTATGACCTTCACAGCTTCCTTGTTCCTGTCTGCAAATTCTTTTATCATCTGCGAAACAGCCTTGTCTGCGCTGTCATCCCCTATGAGTATCTCAAACCTGTCTTTAGGGTAATCGAATGCCACGCACTTTTCCGCGCATCTTATTGCCACAGGCTCGTTGTATGTTGGTATCTGAACTGTCACAAGGGGCCATTCATTGACATGCAGTTCCCTATTCTTTTCTCTCTTTTTAGAAAACATGCCATCAATTGCGATCAGGTAAAAAAGTACAGAGAAGAATGTTGCAATTACAAGGGCTGCATCGAAAACTATATTACTTGCGTCATACAACAGAGGCTTTATGAGAGTGTCTATAAAGATCTGAAGGGGAGTTATTTCTGTCATTTAACAAACACCCCCTCCCCTTTACTTGCTGCATAGCTTATGTAGCTCCCTATCATCATGATGTTCAGCAGAACTGTATATGGGAAATAGAAAATGATTGCAGAGAGGCTCTTTAGATCAATTCTTTCACCGAACCTCCCGAAAGCAATTATCATCATGATTGCAGTCATTATGCCTGCAACAACGCCAAAGACTGTATAAACCGACAGGCCCCAGATAGGGATCATATATAGCGAATACGCAGGCCCAAGCAGGCTGAACCAGCGTACCATATAGAAAGAAAGGTCATAAAAGCTGCCTGTATTGTAAGGGAGCCAATAGAGAATCTGATAGCCTAGCAGAGGCAAAGCAAACAGGGAATATGCTATCCAGAAGAACTGCATCGAAAACAGAAATACAAGCGGGAAGCCATATCTCAGGGAAAACATATCCCTGTTCTGGACTATTGTTTGCATACCACCTTTGCACCACCTTACTCTTTGTTTGAAAAGAGCTTCCACTGTTTCAGGGACATATGTATATCCCCTTGCAGCTGTGACATTTACAGTCTTGTATCCGGCTCTCTGTATCTGCAGCGCTATATCAAAATCCTCTGCTGCAGTCTTTTCCCTGAAACCTCCTATCTCGTCCAAAACTGATTTTCTATAACAGGACAGGGATCCGCAAAACCATATAGCTGTATTGAATACCTTTCCGAAAGAGTCCCTGACGAGCGAATTATACAAATACTCAACAGATTGAAACATCGAAATCATAGAATGTCTATTGGCGGGTTTTGCAAAGCCTGTGACACCTCCAACAGACTTGTCAGAAAACGGCGCTATAATATTCTGGACGAAGTTCTTTTCAATTTCCGTGTCAGCGTCTATTGTTATTACAAATTCATTTTTAGTTACGCTTATGCCTTTGTTCAGCGCACCAACCTTTCCTTTTTGTCGCTGCCTTATCACCTTGACATCCTTGAATTTCTTTGCAATTTCAGAGGTCCTGTCAGTAGAGCCATCATCAACAACTATGACTTCAATTTCTTTGGGATAATACGCCTTCCTGATGGCCTTGAGGCAGCCGCCAATTCTCTCTTCCTCATCATGCGCCGGAATTACTATCGTCACAGGCTCAAACATCTTTGGATAGCTTCTCCCCTTCCTGAAAAACGAAAGGACAATGATACCTAGCATAACTGCCAGTAAACAAAAAAGAAAAAAGAATACTACAGATGATGATAGCAGTACAAGATCTTCCATTATCATACTTGCCTCATCAATTTATTAATAACTTCTATAACACCACTATGAAACAAAAGAGAATCCTCTATATATATGCAGGCATATTGACCATAATTCTATACGGCTTGGGCATTATTTCAGGCTTCTACATTTCCCACATGGTTAGCACCCCCCCTCCAGACTTAGGAAAGCTGGAAAACGACATCAAAAATCTACAGAAAGACACCAGCAATCTGCAGCTGCAGCAGCTCTATCTTGCAAGCTCCAAAGATGAAATAGGCTGTAAGCTTCTCATATCAGATTTGAGCCGGATTAATTCCAATCTGGAATATTTCTTGTCAAGACTGCCACAGAAGTTGGAAGCTTATGAAAAATACGGAACTGATCCAAACTACCAGGAAATTAAAAGGGCCTACATGCTTGTTTCTCTAAAAGTATGGCTACTCTCTTTGACAACAAAACAGAAATGCGGAAAGGATATTATGCCAATATTATACTTCTATTCAAAAAACTGCGAAGACTGCATAGCACAAGGAAATGTACTCGATATGGTGCGAGGAAATTTCAGCAATGTGGCAGTATTTACAATTGATTCAGATCTCAATGAGACAATCGTGAATGTGATAAGAGAAGCATATAATATAACGCATACACCATCACTTATCATAGGCGATAAAGCTTACTCAGGGTTAAAGAACTTTTCCCATGTAACAGACATTGTGACACGATAAGCGCGTTTCATGTCTTTCGAGCATTGGCGTTGTGACCAAAACAATAGGTTTCATACCATTCTATCGCCTTCTTTATACCATCAACAATCGTTACCTTCGGTTCATAGCCCAATTTTTCCTTCGATTTCGATATATCGGCTACAAATTTGATAACCTCTCCAACTCTCCTCTCCTTTATGATTATTTTATTTGTCCCGGCCATCATGCTCCTTATAAGCTGAGCAATTTCAAGGATAGCTGTTCCGTTGCCGGAAGCTATATTGAAGGTATCATTTCTTATCTCGCTGAAATTATCTATCACCCTTTTTACACCTTCAACACAGTCGTCTATGTATGTGAAATCTAGAAGCTTATCTTTTCCATAGACAACTAAATCTTTATTTTCCTTGGTCAATCTTATGAATTGGGGAACAACCCTGTCGCTGTCGTCATACATGCCATAGACATTGGAAAACCTCAGGACGATGAAGTTCAGTCCGTAGCACTGATGATATGAATGCACAAGCGCCTCGCCACCTATCTTGGAGGCTGTATACGGGCTTTCGCAGTTTTTTACATAGGCCTCATCCTCTGTATGGTAGTGATGAAAAGGCTTTGAATTTCCGTAAACTTCTCTGCTCGAGGCAAAAATAATATTTTCTATATCATTCTTTCTTGCAAATTCAAGCGTGTTGAAAAGCATGTCAAAATTATCTTTTGCTAGCTCCGGATTTTCAACCAAATAGTAGACTCTGGCATTGGCAGCCAAATGGATTATGAGATCCGGTTTGATGTCCATCTGAAGTGGTTTTCTAAGATCTTTTATAACAGTTTGTTTATCGATGTTGCTATTCCATTTGTTTTTATTTATGTCAATACATGCTATGTCATAGTTCTGTTCCCTCAAAGTTTCAGCTAATCTCGTCCCTATTGTTCCACTCGAGCCTGTTATCAAAATATTTTGCATGCCATTGTCCTATTCTAATGATCCCACAATTCTCATATTCCCATCCATTTCCATATCAGTCATTATGGTTGTTAATAATCTATATTCCCCCTATTTATACACTACGAAGAGCGCATATTATACAATGCAAGCACAAAAAACAAATCTTGAAAAACTGTCCAACATCTATTATCTATAGTCTGTTTGTAGTGAAAAAATCAGATGACTTTTAGCCAATAGAGAAGTAATTCATAATGCGAATGCCAGCAGGATTTCTACTTTGCTTTTCGTCATTTATTCCATGCCAACTACTCTCTCATAGGCATCTGTATCGCTCCCTTCAGCCATTCCAGCCAGAGGTCATACACCCTCTTGGGATCGGAGACTCCAACTTCCTTCCTGACAGAATCAGCAATCAGATGGAAATGGGCATTCGCCTTTGTGCCCCAGTAGGCTTCGAGAAGGTCGGGCCTCTCAAGCCTTTCAGCAAGGTCTACCATTGTCTGTTTCATTCTGGCCCTCAGGTTTATGTTCTCCCACACGGCCTCCCAGTTGCCCGCCCACTCCTTGACAAGGCCTGCTATCCTGTTGACCACTTCGCTCTCCCCGTTGACAAAGGTATCAGTAGGCTTAAGCGTATCCTCTTTTGCCGAATACTCCATCAGGTTGACAAATGCGCCTTCCTTCATGGGGTCTGACGACCACCTTTTCCTTATCTCGGTTATCTCTGTCATCCTCCTGAAACGGTGAAGGCCATCTGCTGTCCTCAGCATCTTGGAGATGGATATGATATCCGTTGCCTTGAAGCTGGTCACAGGCACTCCCAAGTCATTGACAACCCTGTCAAAGATTCCATAGGCCGACTCCCCATGGATTGTTCCAGCAACAACATTTGAAAGAGCCCCTATTCTCATCGCTTCCCAAAGGGCTTTGGCCTCCAGGCTCCTGATCTCCCCCACTATCATGGCGCTGTCGCCCAGCCTGAGGCTTGTTCTTAACGCCTCATCAGCCGGCATCTCTGTCTCCACTCTTGTGATGACGCTTCTCGACTTGAGGCTTTCGACATTATATTCCAGCTTGATGAGCTGGTCGATGGGGAGCTCTAAAGTGTCTTCAATAGACACTATGCGTGTTTTCGGCAGCAATTCCAGCATCATGGCAGACAGAAGGCTTGTTTTTCCCGAACCTCTGCCGCCCGCTATAAGCATGCTGGCCGAGTTGTCGATAAGGAATGACATGAGGCCTGCTGCCAGGGGATTGAGATACCTTGTCTTTATGAACAGGGGCAGAGTCCATGGATTGAACCTGTGCCTCCTTATTGCAAAACCTAATCCCTCCGGAGAGAGGCTTTTTGTTATGACCGCAAACCTTGCCCTGCCCCCAGGAACCCCTATGTCAACATCAAGCACAGGATTGGCCTCATCCAAAGGCCTGCCTGACTGTATCCTCAGGCGCGTGGCCCACGCCTCCGCATCTTCCTTTGTGGGTATGAGGTTTGTCTTGCACTCCTCCCAGTCCTGGTGGAATACCAGTATTGGCTGGCTCTCCACAGGGGAATTGATATATATGTCCTGAACCCTCTCATCCCCCAGGAGTATCTCAAGCACGCCATATCCCGCTGTGTACCTTGTCAGTATGTTCGCAAGCTGCTCAATATCGCCACCTGATATGGACATCTGGAGCTTGTCAGCAACATCCCTTATCACATCCTTCCCTATGTTGAAGAATATCTCCCTTATCCTTTCTGATCTCACAAAATCTTCGGTTGTGGGCTTATGCGCCACCATGTACCTTCTGGCCGTGTCAAGGACTATGTATTTCTCTTCAGAAAGCTTGAATTCAGGAGGCAGGGCAAAGTACATGTATTCTGCCTTCCCGGCCAACTGAAAGATCTCTATCTGCGTGTCATCCATCATGTACCTGTCCATGCTCTCCGCTCTCTCAGGAGGCGTAGTCAGGTATCGTGTGAACATGAAGTTGGGCCTTATGCTGGCCATGAAAAGCTGCCTGTACAGCGTTCTGTCGCCAACATGATAACCGAAGGCCTTCGGGCTTGCAAGCTTTATCATCCTTGTCTCTGCCAGCCATTCTTCCAGCTTCCCCAACACGCTCTCCTTGTATTCCAACAAATATGCCTTCGTGGCCTCTGATTCAGCCTTTTCTATAAGAAACTCCACCTTCCTTATCTCCCTCTTAAGCTCCACAAAAGCGCCTATAGGATCCCTGAGCAGGAGGTTGAATGCTATGTAGCCGAACTTCGCCATCCAGTCTGGATATATGTGCCTGAACTCCTGCGTGTCGAATTTTGCATAGGAGAAGTTCTGCTCCCTCACAATATCCTCTGCAATTTTGGCTATCTCAGCAAGCATCTTCACCTGCTCGTAGCCGTATTCGTATTCCCTGTCCCTCGCCAGTATCACGCTCGAGAACTTCTTCGTCTCCAGCAGCTTGTCTATGGTGGTGGCCATGCACATGGGGAAATCCTCTATAGAAGATCCGTAAAGGCAGCCCATGCACTTGACCCTTATCTTCATCGTGTTCTCATCATAGTCGTATTCGCAGACCATCAGGACCCAATTAAATATTGTCGGCAGTTTCCTATTAAGCTTCTAACTTTTTGTTCACCTGCTCACAGAAGCCAAAATATTCTATATATTCTTTTTCTACGAGGCTTTTTTAGAAGCATCACTCTGTCCAACTTTACCGTCATACCGCAATAATGATTCGATATCTGTTGAATTTCAGGTAAGCGGAAGCCTGAAATACAAATAGTCGCAGCCATATTTATGGCCCATTAACAATTATTTAATATGCCTGACGCCAAGGCGACGCTGAGGACGATAATAACAGAGCTTGTTGAGAGGACAAACACCGATGCAAGGAGGCTGAGGGTTCTTGAGCAAAGATCAGAGAGCCTGACAGGCCAGATGAATTCTGTCGAAGAGACAGTCCTCAAGACAAAGAAGGACGTCATGGAGCAGCTTGCCAGCATGTCCTCGGAACTCGAGAAGCAGTCGGACAGGCTGGAGAGGGTGGAGAAGGCCGTCGAGGAAGTTGTAAAGCAAATGAAGAAGACAGCCACAATAACCGACCTTAAGGAGCTGGAGGAGCTTGTGGAGATTTACAATCCCCTGAAATCCGCCTTCATAACAAGGGAGCAGGCTGAGCAGCTGCTGGAGGAGAGGCTCAAGAAGCAGGAGCAGTATCAGGGATAGAGAACAACAATTCTGCTTTACAGTGTTATTCTTGGCTTCAGCTCATTGATCATACTGTCTCAGAAAAGCATATTTTATAAGGTCTCAGAATATTGAATCAGCTATCGTATAGGGGGTGCTACCGCAAGCTGAATCTTATTAACCACCTGCAACAATATATAAAAGACAGACAATGATAAGCCTACCTTTCGGCAAGAAAAATCCCAAGCCAACGATGCCAGTTAATGATAGAGTAACTTCTCTGACTTCCCAGGGATTTTCAGAGGCAGAGGTAATAAAGATGCTGAGGGAAGAGGGATACTCGCCTTTCGATATAGATCATATGATGAAACAGGCAGTCAAGACAGCTGCAGCTCCACCCTTTCAGCAGCCTTACCAGAGGCCCGGAGAAATGCCGCCCCTGCCGCAGCAGCCAAGATCCATGCAGCAACAGAGGCCCATGCCGGGAGAGCCATTCAGGCCGCTCCCAAGGCAGCCGTACCAAGAAGATGAGTTCGGCTTTCCAGATGAAAAGCATGTTGAGCCCGACTTGCCGCAGCTGCCGGCATTCAATTTTAGGCCGCCGCAGGAGTTCAGGTCGCAGGAAGGCGTGCCTGGAAAGAAGCCTACGATGGAGAGGCAGCAGCTCGAGGAGATTACGGAAGCCATTGTGGATGAGAAATGGAGGAATTTCGAGAAAGAGGTCAATGACATGAACAGCAGGATGAACCAGATAATGCTGAGGATAGATAATATAGAGAACATGGTCAACCAATTGAAAGGGACCGAGAAGAACGAGATAGAGGAGATAAAAACAAATATCGGCAAATACAGGGAAAACCTTGTGGAGATGTCGTCCAAAATGGAGAGCATAGAGAAGGCAGTGAAGGACAGCATGACGCCCATGCTCCAGACGCTGAGAAGCATGAGCGATGCCCTGAGATCGATGAGGAAGGATACGAAAGAGTGAACAATTCTCCATTCAACAACGTTGGTGGTATCTTATGGCAGATCAGATAAATCCAAAGAGGGCGGCCATAACATTGGGAACACTGGCAGCTGTCCTGCACTTTCTGTGGGCCATTGTTGTAGCCTCGGGCTTAGGGCAGCAGCTTGTGACATGGAAGCTCGGAATTCATTTCCTGAGCAACCCGTATACAGTAACGACAATTAATGTCATGACAGCCGTTGTGATGATAGTTGCCGCCTTTGCCGGCGGCGCTGTTCTGGGATGGGTTCTGGCCGCTGCATGGAACTGGGCTGGCAAATTCAAATGATTTTTGCAGGATGCGCCACATATGGCAGGAATAGACACTCAACTCTATGCGGATGCCATCTTCTCCAATAAAGAGAGATCATTCTCCTTGTATTCCGCCTCTGCCTTTTCCGTATTCACACCTCTCATAATCCAGTAGCTTATCATGCCCGCATTATTGGCCGCCTGAAGGCACTTTGCAGAGTTGCTTACAACAATTATCTCCACAGGCGGAATGTTCAAGGCCTGCTGAATACGGAGGAAGGGATCTGGATT
>CAYJTA010000004.1:0-14373 GCA_964372825.1 uncultured archaeon
CAAAAGCGGCACACGGTTATATATTTTGCCTGCCATTAATTACATATGCCAATCGACCCTTCGTTCCTCAGGGAACTCGACAAGTTCAGGATAGCCATAAAAAGGAGGGTGCACAGCAACCTGAAGGGATCGAGGGAATCGAATGCCATAGGGGAAGGCCTTGTCTTCGAGGATTATGTGCCTTACACGCCAGGAGATGACATCAGGCACATAGACTGGAACGTATTCGCAAGGACTGAAAAAACCTTCATAAAGAGGATGGAAGAGGAGAAGAATTCCATTGTGCATATAGTTCTTGACGCGAGCTCGAGCATGAACTTCGGCAGCAACATAAAGAAGTTCGAGTACGGGGCAATGATTGGCCTGGGGTTTGCCTACATGGCCATGAAGGCCAATGAGAAGTTCGAGTTCACCGTGTTCTCGAACCAGCTGGATTTCATAAGGGCAAAAGCCGGTTCCAGGGGCATATTGGGGCTGGTTGAGCACCTGAACAAGGCCGAGATAGGCGGGAAAAGCAGGCTGAAGGAAAGTTTGCTGGAATACAAGAAGAACATACATTCGAGGTCGATTGTCGTCATCATTTCCGATTTTCTGTATGACATAAATGACATAAAGGAAGTCCTCCTCAGGTACAGGAGAAGCCAGGCCTATTTGGTCCAGATTCTGGATCCGGTGGAAAAAACTCTCAAGCTTTCTGGGGATGTCATACTCAAAGACCTGGAGACAGACACAAGCATGCAGACCTATATCTCGGCCCGCACAAGGGAGAAGTACAGGCAGAGGCTTAACGAACACGTCATGCGGATAGATGACATCTGCTCGCATCTGGGGGCGAAATTCATTTCGACGACCACGGATCAGCCGATATTTGACTCGTTCTACAGGATACTGTTCAATTAGATACGACATCCAGAAAGCATTATTAGCGTCCCTCTCCAATTTGATGGTATGAAACTGTATATTATAGCGGCATTTGCCATACTCCTGCCATCGGCATTTTCCGTTCATGAGGAAATCTCCATCTATTCCGTAAAGTATTCGATTCAGGATGACCTCTCAGCCTAAGAGACAATGAAAATCACTTATGCTTCACCTTTCGAGAATGAGAAAAACACATATCTTGTTTTGGGAGATTTTTCTAATATTAGGATAAGAGGGGAGGGGAATGAAATTGCATATACAACAAAAGATTTCGGGGACTCCAAGAAGGTCGAATTCACTATTCCCAAGGGCACTCGAACCCTTTCGATTGAATTTTACACAAAGGAACTGATCTTCAGAAACGAGAATGCCTACAGCTTCCAGACATACTTCAACCCTCCTGACAACGTCAGCCTTCTCAGTATAGAGATCGAGCTTCCTGAGGGCTATTCTCTTTATAGAAACTTTATTTCCCCCGAAAATTCCAAGATTACATCTGACGGGAAAAGGATAAACTTTTCGTGGAACTTCTCGAACAAGACAAGGCAGATACCGATTTCCCTTGCCTTCTATGCATCAGGCCAAAATGACTATCCTGCTTTTTATGCTTTCGTATTTCTATCGGTAATCGCAATTGTTTGCCTCATTTACTATTTCAAAAAGAGGGTGAAGAAAGAATTCCTTGCAGGATTCACAGAAGAGGAGAAAAAAGTGATAGGGTATCTTTCAGAAAACAAGACAACATATCAGGACAAAATCAGCAGGCAGTTCGGCTTCACAAGGGCCAAGACAACAAGGATGATGAAGATGTTCGAGGAAAGAGGGCTGATTGAAAGGGTTCCTGTGGGGAGGAAGAACAGGGTGATATGGTTTTCCGGAAAAAAGAGAAAAGGAGTGAAAAACGAGGAAGAGGGGAACAAAGAACAGAAAGCTGAGAGAAAGGACGCTACAGGGTGGGAAAATTACTCATGATTCCTGATTTTCATGCGAATATATATTTTACTTCTACATTGCTGCTATGGAGAAATACAGGGCTGTCATCCTCAGATGGGACAAAACGGAAGGGCTGAAAATGGAGCCTTTGCTGTATGAGGGGAAAGGGATTTATACTGAGTCGGAGGATCTTTTCAAGGCGAGGGATAAGTTCAGGGGATTTGCAGATGACTTCCTGAAAAATACAAAAAGCTTGGATGTGTATGCGCTGCCGCTGGATGACGTCAATGGGGATTACATCAAGCTGACTTCTTGACTATCCTAGGCTGCTGATTGTTTCGCCATGTTTCATGAAGCTTTTATCTGGGCGAAACAATATATCTTAATGAGGGTGATTTCGTGAAAACAATAGGAATTGCTGCAATAGCCATTCTGCTGATTTCGGCAGGAGTGCTTGCGCAGCTTGGAGAGCAGAGACAAGTGCCAAAGCCGGTGATAAAGACAATCGGAGTGATGGGCCAGGGCCTGGCTGTATCGCAGCAGAGCGCATCTGACTTTGAGAGGGTGCAGATTGCGATAGCTAGGGTGGCCGTGAGCCTTGCTGACGACAGGAAGACAGTTGAAACAGGGATACTGAAGATGGGGGGAGAGGCATACAGGCTGAGGAACGTGAGCATATCCAATGCCTCAGCGACAGCGGACCTCTACAGGAACGGCACGCAGGTCGGAACCCTGAGTGCGGCAGCGACTGTCAGGAGCGAGAATGAGGTGTGGTTCGGTTCGCTTGAGATAAGCGGCAAGCTCTACAACCTCTACATCCTCGGCATAGAGAGGAAAGTGAAGCCTCTTGAGAAGGCAGAAAATATCAGGGACAAGTGCAAGGAGAACCCGGAGGAATGCAGGGAGATAGCGAAAGGCATCGGAAACATTTGTGACAGGGAAGACACAGAGAACTGCAGGGACAAGATAAAGGAGTACTGCGAGAAGAACCCTGATGACAACCGATGCACAGCTGTGTTCAGGGCTTATTGCGTGACCCACATGGACGACGAGAGGTGCAGGAACCATCTGAGGGAGTTCTGCAAAGACAATCCGGGAAATGAGACGTGCACAGCCTTCTGCAAGGAGCATCCGCTTGCCTGTTTGAAGGCGGAAGCGAAGGAAGCTAAAGAGGCAGTGAAGGAAGCAAGGGAAGAGATAAAAGAGGCGGCAAAGGCGAGGCAGGAAGTGATGAAGAAACAGAGGGAAGAGCTGCGGGAAAGGGAAAAGAAGGTGACAGAGCTGGCCAAAAAGAGAATAGAGAACAGAAGGGAGAGGGTAAAGGCCGGTGAAGAAGCAGAGACAGCAACAGAGATTCCGGCTCCTCCGGGAGGCTAAACATGGACAACAGAATAATAGCGGCTGCAATAGGTTTAGTAATTGTAGCGGCTATAGTTGTCTTCCTGTCCCAGCAGCAGGTAATTGAAGTGCCAAAACTTCCGGTAACACCCGAGCCAATGGCACCAACAGCGCAAGAGATTACAGAAGACCAGGCAAACCAAGCAGTCGAGCAGGAGCTTGACAGCTCCCTTCAGGAACTCAGCACGGCAGAACTTGAACAAACGTTGCTCTCTCAGTAGTTTACTCCAATTTTTTCTTTTTTGTTTTTATTCTGGGAGTGATAGAAATAGTTACAGTTATGTCAAAACAAGAGATGAAGAGATGCGAATGGGTCAAAAGCGAACTGATGATGAGGTACCATGACACTGAATGGGGCGTGCCTGTCCATGATGACAGGAAGCTGTTCGAGGCCATTGTCCTGCAGGGTGCTCAGGCAGGTCTCTCATGGGAGACGATACTAAAGAGAAGGAAAGGATACAGGAAGGCTTTCCATGGCTTTGACCCTGTTAAGGTTGCTTCCTATACCAAAAAGGATGTGCAGAGGCTGCTGGCAGATGAGAGCATAATCAGGAACAGGCTGAAGATAGAGGCTGCAATAAACAATGCCAAAAAGTTCCTTGATGTGCAAGAAGAATTCGGCTCTTTTGACAAGTATATCTGGAAATTTGTTGATTACAGGGCAATAAAAAATTTCTTCAAAACTGTTTCTGACATACCTCCAAAAGCGAAAGAGTCAGATAAGATGAGCGAAAATCTCAGGAAGAGGGGCTTCAGGTTTGTCGGCCCCACAATCTGCTATGCCATGATGCAGGCTGTGGGGATGGTGAATGACCATGTGGTCGGATGCTTCAGACACAGAAAAATATGAATGCGTCAACCCTCTTGTTTCAGCAGCCTTTGTATTTGTTTTTTCTTACAACTGCTTAATGGTCTCAAAGAATTTGGAGAATCTTTAGGCGGATTATAACTAATACTGTAACCTTTGCCCAAATATTCTCTTAACATTGAAGCAAGACTGAGTATGTGACCTGTTGCTCCTAAACCATCCTCTTTGTAAACATACGTTGATTCAGGTTCATCTACAGATTCATATACATATAATGTTGGCATCTCGATAGCTATAATATGGGCTTTAAATGCTCGCCATCCCATAAACCGCAGCCTTTTTTCCCAGCCTGTACGCCCAGCAGCTGTCGCCGTAGCTCCAGTGCTATCATTTACTTCTAAAAAGCCTTTTTATGGCAAAATGGCATAATTTTCTCATAAAGATTTAATGTAGACAGTTAGAGGATGTATTTTATGCAGGAAGAAGTTAAAAGATGGTGGGAGAAGGCCAAAGGCGACTTGGAAAAGGCAGAGATACTTTTTGACCACAAGAAATATGATGGAACGGTATTCTATTGCCAGCAGGCTGTCGAAAAAGGCTCAAAGCAATTAGCCTGAAGGAGAAGAAAATATTCAGGAAAATCCATGACCTTGTTGAATTGGGAAAGGATGTTCGTTTGCCGGAAAAGCTTCTGGGCTATTGCAAAGAGCTTACCCATGCATATGTGTATTCACGCTATCCTGATGTTGAAGAAGAAGAGGGCATTGCAGATATTGCCAAAAAGTTTCTCCAATGGAGCAAGGAGGTTATGGAATGGACAGAAAAAAGGCTTTGATCAACCAACTTTCCAAATTCAGGAAGAAGGTGAGCAAGAAGATCCCATTAGATAGGCTGATCCTTTTTGGTTCCCATGTAACAGGAATGGCCAGAAAATACAGCGATGTGGACTTGATCATAGTAAGCTCAGGCTTCAGGAAGCTCAATTTCTTTCGGAGAGGTGCAATGATGTACGATTTCTGGAACTTGGATTACCCTGTAGATTTCCTTTGCTATACGCCTGAGGAATTCAACAGGCTCAGGAAACAAATTAGCATAGTGAAGCAGGCTTTGGAAGAAGGGATTGAGATAAATTAGCTGCATTCTGAAAAAACTCACAATCTTGCCATTCCATAAACCGCAACCTTTTTTCCCAGCCTGTACGCCCAGCAGCTGTCGCCGTAAGACCAGTGCCACCATTCGCCCGGATAATTGGTGAAGCCTGCCTTTGTCATTGCTTTAATCAGAATCTGTCTGTTTTTTCTTGCTTCCCCTGAAATTAATCTGGAATATGTGTCAGCAACTTTCAAAGCTTCAGGGGAAGGCCACTTGTAGGGGGAAGTCATGTCTATTGGTCTTCCTGCGGAAGTGCAGATTGTAAGATCAACTGCCCCGCCTGTGCAGTGGCCCGGCGGCGTCTTTGCATCAGGAGGGTGGACATATTTGTTTGTTTCTCTTCTGAGAATGTGATATGGCCACTCTGGATGCCGTTTTTCCAAAATTTCTGTTATTCTTGAGTAGGCCTCTTTTTGCTCTTCTGTTGTCCTGTATGCGCTGAGAAGAAGAAAACTGTAATTTTTTGGAAGAAAAGAAGCAGCTTCTGAAAGCATAAGCGCAACTGTTTCCCTGAGATAGAATCTCTTGGCTCCTGGGTCTGCGATGCGGTATATTTCCCACTTCTTACGGTCGTTCCTCACAAACAGATCCTGGCAGGCCCTCGAAATATCAGTAAGAATCTCCCCATTATCCCTGAGCATTATTTTGTCCAGCTCTGAGAGAGGTTCGGAAAGCCTGGGCATAAGGAAAATAAGGAAGCTGCAAATAAGTATTAATAGGGCCTAGGAAGAAATATCTATATGCACCCCAAGATGAGCAGGTTCGAGGATGCGAAGGCTGAGATGAAGAAGGCATCATCGCTTCCCGGAACCGAGTTCCTGGAAAAGGCCTACAGGATCCTGTACTTGAGCTGCAAATACACAGGGTTCGGCCTTTTTGGAGAGAACGGCCAGAATGCTGTCTTTGGCAACATCGGCATTGACTCCGAAAAGGCAATCGAAAAGGCCAAGGCATCTGGAAAAATATCGACATCAGGGAAGGCCATTTCAGCTCCCATAGGAAACAACGGCAATGTGCTGGGATATATGGCGATAGAGAGCTTCCTGCCTTTTTTTGACGATCTGGACAGGGATATGGCGGAGTTCTTTGCCAAGCTGCTGGAGGAGAAGGCAAGGGAGCTGCTGTAAGCTTTTTTTGGGCAAAAATGGTATTTATTCGGGAAAGAGGCTTATTTAATATATGAGGCATTGGATTGTGTACAAGGCCGCCTATTTGCCAATCATTGTCTTGCTTTCACTCTTTTTCCTTGGCGGGGGGATTTATGTGGCGAATGCGGGCCTCTCCGACGGCCAGCAGAGACCAAAACTGATGGCCAAAGTGGTCATCCAGAACAACAATGGCGAATTTGAGTCCAAGCCGTTTGAGTGGCAGAGCGAGGTCGTTCTCGGGAAAGAGGATTTTGCGGCAAAAGGCAGCACAGTCTCATTGGCATGCGCAGAAATCTGCCCGAAGGCCGGCAAATGCCGGAAAGTCTCCAAACTGGCTGCTGCTTATATACTGAAGAAATGTGCCGGAGCAAGTGAATGTTCTGGGATAGCGGAAAAGGCAGGCATAAGCCCAACTGCAACTGAATCCGTGGCAGGATATGAGATAATACTGAGGAATGTTTGCGAGGCATAATGAAAAGAAAAACATTATCCGGACTGATATTCATAGCTGTTCTCCTTATGTCCGTGTATCATGTTTCGATAAAAGCTGCCAATTCGCAGTCATCTGCATTGTCCCTGACAATCGAAAGCGAGCCTGAAAGCCTGATAGACAAGGGGAAGGCGCTTGCTGAATTCGGGAAGTTTCTGGATGAGAACAATATCAACCTCGAGGGCCAGAGGATATACATCAAGGCATATGACACATTCTACTTCAACCTGAAGGGAATGGATGATGCTGCGGATGCGAAAAGCAGGATTAGCCTGCATCCTGATGTGTTCAAAGGCGTGATACTGTTCTATGGGGGGCCTGCCGGCAGCCTTGTGAGGGTGCAGGGGACGGAGAGGATATCTGAGCTAACGGTAAAAGAGATTGTCATGATGGCCAAAGTCGCCGAAATGGAGAACAAAGGAGATTATAGCGGCGCTTCTCTTGAGATGGCCAAAGCGATAGCGAAAAGAATGGGAGCGAATAAAGAGACCGAGCAAGGAAAAGATGGCACAGAACAGAAACCTGTCATAACAAGCTTTGAAATAACAAACCCGACAGAAAATGAAGTTGACAATTGGGATGGTTCCTGTGAACTTACAATTGAGGCTGAAAATATGGAGGAAATAACAAGAAATTATAGGGTTGATGCAGCTATTTATGGAAGAAAAGTTGGACAAATGGGGGAAAAACCTGATGACAACTCAATGATATTGGCGCAGTGGCTTTCTCTTACTCCACAGGCTTCAGTGAAGCTGAAAGCTTCTCTGGCCACGCTGGCTGAGGCTCAAAATGTTTACGGAAATCTTCTGGAAATTGAGTGCAGATTTGCCCTCTATAAGGCTGGGACTTCATCCAAGGAAATAGTGAAGGAAGCAAGGAAAATATTCACGGTAAAGTTCAAAGAAAGGCGAAAAGACAGTGGAGAGAGGAAGAAAGTAACAATAACACGATTTGACGTTACAAATCCCATGGAAAGCGAAATAAGACACTGGGACGAAAAATGCGAGCTAACGATTGAAGGGCAGAATTTGTTTACATTACGTGAAATTGTCTCCGGAGTATGGGTGGAGATAATAGCCATTTCGGATCGATTTCAATCGGGATATAAGCTGGGAGCAGGTTATGTAAGGTTATCTTCAGTGAGAGACAATAACAATATTGAGATGTTGACAGACAACAAAATTATTATCGGTTTTGCTGCTGACAAAGAAAGACTGGAATCAGCAAAAGAGTACGAGAAAGGGGATTTTAATATTGAATGCATATTCCGCCTCAGCGAAAGGGTACTGAATGATGATTATGACATTGACATTAAACAGGAAGCAAAAAAGAGTTTCAGGCTTAAGGCCGGCATAATAAAACGAATAGATACAATACAGACTGTGCCTGACAATCTGAAGACAGGTGCTGCAAAGGCGCAGCTGCAGAATGAGTTTTATGCCCTGAATTATTTGGGAGAGAGGATAATTCCTCCCACACATGCTATAGCTGTCTTTTCCATATGGCATGGGCTCGGAAGCGGCAAGAATCTTCTGGAACAGGATAATCTCAGAATAGATGTCATCGACAGCAAAGGCAGGAGCATAATGAAGGCTCCTGAAGTTCTGATTGAACTGAAGGATGAACTTTTTGGAGGCATTACCGTAACGGAAGTTAAAATCGGAGTCAGGTTTTTTGCAATAACAAAAAATATACTTGGACAAAGAGATATCAAGAAAACGCTTGTGGATGGGGAGACGTACACAATACAGCTCAAGGATGAGTCCGGATATGTCCTGCAGCCAGACATCTTCAGGATAACTTATGACGATGCCAAGATGGAGTGCATTGAACTTGACAAGGATAATACAAACGGGAAATTCAAGATTTATCTTGCCGGTATTGGTTATGACAATCTGGAGGATTTTGTGGCTGATGCAAAAAATTCCAAGGGCCATTTGCTTTCCGTTGAGCCCTTCAAATCGAATTTGGAGATTTTCGATTTTTACTACAATACATATCCCTTTAGCGGAGATTTTTATGCATTGCTGCATCTGGGCAATGCCTGCCCTGCAACCCAAAAGATATTTCTTGAGAAAGGCAGGGAATTTCGTTCCTTTGCGAGTGGTGGAGAGGGTGGGTTCACAGTTATAGATTTGCATGACCTAAACAAAAAGGTGCTTGCCCATGAGTTCGGCCATCTTTTTGGCTTGGGCGATGAATATCTTGAAGGGGACCTTCCTGAAGGAAACAAGCAGCATGAGGAGTGGTTTAAACACAGATATAAGGCACCAAATTGCGTGCCAACCCAACAAGAGGCAGAAGCGGAATGGGGGGACTTGGTAGGGTTGGGGGAGGGCAGAATAAAAGTCGGCTATTTCAGAGGCTGTGCAGGGTCTGCACCGGATTACATAAGACCGCATGAAAATTCAATAATGAGGTCTCATTATTCAATACCTGAAGAAGAGGTGGGGAGGAGCTATGGGCCTGTCAATGAGCGATATATTTGCAGGGATGTCATGAAAACCAGAGGAGGCATCTGCAGGGAATACTATGACCTTTGCTTGCAGACGAATCCAAAAGAGGAGTGCGGCAAATGGTACAACAACTAAAGGCCATTGCCTTGGGATTTGTATTGGCATTTGTGGTGGCGGCAAGCATAGATGCAGATGCACGGGAAAAGGAAAAGGGGTATGTGATGTCCTTGGGTTACGATAGTGGCAGATTATATGAAATAGAAACGATGCCTCTTGTTGGGTATTTCAATTTCGATAGTTATGGGCCTTCAGCCAATACATTCGGACCAATCTACATCATGAAGGTATTTTCCTTTGATAACAACAAATTGCTGATGGAAAGGGAGATTCAGATACCTCTATATATACATGATATTGGTTTTGTGAACAAAACCAGAATAAATTTGGATGTTCCTTATTTCGAGCAAGCCAGATATGCAGCTTTCTTCGATGGTAGCGATGAAGTGTTGAAGGTGGATCTGAGCCGGTTTGCTCCTGAAAATGTCCTAGCAAAATACGATCCCGAGAGGCTCAAGGAGCTGACAGCCTCAGTAGATATCGAAAAGAAAATAAGCAAGGAAAGGGTTTCAATTGGGGAGGAAATACAGATAGAATTGGCCATAAAAAATGACAGGGATTTCGAGGTTTCAGGGAAATTGAGCGACTCGAACAGTGTCTTAGAGCCTCAGGAAATGGAATTTCCAGTTTCGGTGAAGCCCAGGTCAACCCTGATGAAAAGCTATAAGTCCAAAGCTGCGTCCAATAAGACAGGCACATTCGAGCTTGGGAGGGCTTATTTCTTCCTCGGAGAAAGGGTGTTCTTCTCTAATGCGCCGAAAATAGAGATAATTGAAAGCGGGAGTGGGAAGAAACAGGAATTGCCAACAGCTGTCATTCTGATAGGAATAGTTGCTGCTCTTCTCATAGCCATAGTAGTGATAGGCAGGCTGGTTTTGAAGCGAAGGGAAGAGCCTACTCCCCCTTATAGCTCCCAACCATACGAAACTGGTGATCAACAATAGCATACAAGTCTATGCCTTCCCTTGTGAAGGAGAAGAGCAGGCTTGGGCCGTGCCATGAGGAGTTACTGATATCCGGCCCTGAAGGCGGCGTGCCATCAGGATGGGTGTGGAAATAGGCAAAAAATTTCTCTTCTTCCAAAACTTCCCTGTTCGTGTGGCCGTAGGAAAGCCTTATATCCTCTTCCAGCCTGTTTAGAAGTCTGGAGACATTGTCATGATTGGATTTGATCAGTTCAGGGGGAAATTGTTCAGCTGTGCCTGCTTCAGGGTCTATATATCCGAGTTTGCAGCGCTCCATGGATTCACACCCTGCTGAAAGCGCATAAACCCGCAGGGCTGTCTCTAATGCTTTCTGCCTGACCGGCGTGTCTTCTCCATAAAGGCCATTCATTATGGAAACCAGGCTGCCTGCCCTGCCTGCCTTGCCATTGCGAAGGTCAGCTATGTGCCTCTTCACGATCTCGTCTGTTTCGTCTTTTTTGAACAATATGCCGTAGCACTTGCTGGCATAGGCCACATACCCTCCCTTCTCCTCTCTTTCATTCCTGAGAGCTGTAACCGACATCCTCAAATCCTCCTGACTGAAGCAGTCAAGAAATAAAGGCAGATCCCTTTCGAATCTTGCCTCAGCATTCTGGAGGCGCTGTATGGCCAAGCGCTTGCCGAAATAAGAATATCTTCCGTCGGGCCTGTAGATTTTATGCTTTTCCGGGCCTGCTTTCACGGCTGATGATGAATCAGGCTGCAGGCGCATGATTTTTATGCCTTCAGTGCGCCTAGCATATTCCCTGTCTGTCGAATAATAATCGGCTCCCCAAATGGCCATTCCAAGTAATGTGGAAAGGGCTATGGCTGCAGGCAGGTTCCAAAGATATCTTTCTGCCTTCCTTAAAAGCCTCTTCAAGCCTCTCATGCACAAAATATGGCTGCAAGATATTTATTCTGGGGCTGGCAGCTAATGTATACACCTGTACCCATTGATGGCTACAAGTGTGTATAACAGCCTGCTCATAAATAATGCCGGAACTTCAATGGCCGGCTGATTGCTGGTTATACAAAACAAAAGCCAAAAGGAAAAAATAATTGCGTCCTACTTCCGCTTTCAGGCTTTATATGCCTTTAGAGCGTCGGATTAGAACCTTCTTTCAGGCTTGTGCTTCTGGAAGCAGTCTCTGCAGTAGACAGGCCTGCCATCGGTGGGCTTGAAAGGCACTTTGCATGCCTGGCCGCAGTCCGAACATGTTGCGTCATGCTCTTCCCTGGGGCCGAAGCTTCTGCCTCTGAAGCCACCTTCTCTGAATGCCATTTTTTTCACTCCTCTTTCCTTATATGCCAAAACAGGCTCAATCTGTCTTGGAGATGCCGGCCAAAGAAGCAACTTCCTTGCTACGGGCTGAAAGCCGCCAAACATCCAGTTAAATAATGTACGACTGGTTTTTAAAGGCATACCCCCTGTAGAATGCCGGTACGGGAGGTGCCAGAAGAACTGATTTCCAGATTTTCATGAAAATTTCACTGAATAAAAATGAAAAAAAGCGCACAGGCTGTCGGATAGAGGCCGGGAAGCTCAGCAGGCCGGGAGTATATAACTACTATTTGTTATATATCATCCAGTCGTGAAAAGAGCGCCTGTTCATGAAAATACCGCATCTTGCTGGCCCTCGAACATGGTTTTTCAGAAAGGTATTTAAATGCATGCTACTATAGTATTATCATCAATTTTAACCGTTTCCGGCCTGCCTTATGGATATCCTGTCGCATGCTCTCGCGCCAAAACATGAAGTTCTGACTGACAAGGAGAGAGACGAGGTTCTTTCAAATTATGGTATATCTGCTCAGAAACTGCCCAAGATGCTGGCTTCTGACCCTGTTGCGCAGCTCATACAGGCCAAACTGGGTGATGTGGTCAGGATTCTGAGGAAATCCGAGACAGGCGGGGAGAGCATATACTACAGGCTTGTAGTGTGATCATGTATACGCAGCTTCTGAGGAAATTCGAGGAAGAGAGGGGCTTTATCAGCTTCCAGGTTAGGAGCTTCAACAAGTTCATAGAGCAGGACATACAGTCCATCATGAGGGAGATCGGGGAGGTGAATCTGACCCCTGAGACAAATGCGATGAAGTTGACTTTCGGGGAAATCGAGCTCGGGAAACCTGTCATAAAGGAAGCGGATGGCTCTACAAGGCAGGTATACCCCAATGAAGCCAGGATAAGGAACCTCACTTATTCCACGCCTATTTTTGTCTACATGACACCTGTTGTCGAGGGTGTCAAGGAGAAGCCGGAGAAGGTGCACATAATCGACATGCCGATAATGGTGAAGAGCAAGCTTTGCTCGACATATGGGCTGGCCAAGGAAGAGCTGATAGGGAAAGGGGAGGATCCGGAAGACCTTGGAGGCTACTTCATAGTCAACGGCACAGAGAGGGCTGTGGTGATGATAGAGGAGATAGCCAACAACATGCCGATATTCGAGAACGACAATGGGATGATAAAGGTCAGGGTGAATTCCGAAAGGTCGGGCTTCAAGCAGAAGCACCTGATAGAGATGAAGCCTGACGGAGAAATAACAATCACCTTTGCGAACATAAGGAGGCTTCCCATAGTCACGCTCCTCAAGGCCCTTGGCATGGAGACTGACAAGGAGATATGCGACAATGTCTCGACAGAGGAGAAGGTGCTGAACGAGTTCTACATCAACCTCTACAAGGAAGAGGTGATAACCACAGAGGATGCGAAGGAGGCTATAGGCAACAGGCTGAAGATTGCAAGGGAATACAGGGACGAGAGGATAAACCAGATAATGGACAAGTATCTTCTGCCCCACATAGGCCAGACGCCTGAGGAAAGAGTGCTGAAGTCCATGGCCATATCGAGGGTAATAAGGAAATGCATACTCCTTTATCTGGGAGAGGTGCCCTCAGACGACATAGACAACTACTCAAACAAGAGGCTGCTTATGGCCGGAGACCTTCTGGGCCAGCTCTTCAGGAGCATACTCCTTGGGAGATGGGGACTGATAGCGAAAATGAACTACAATTATCAGAAGCTTGTCAAGAGAGGCAGGACACCTTCGATACAGGGGATAGTCGAGGCTGATGCTGCCACAAAGCAGGTGCTTTCCAGCTTGGCCACAGGAAACTGGATTGGAGGGAGGACAGGAATCAGCCAGAGGCTGGACAGGAGCAGTTATGTGAGGACAATAAGCCACCTGAGGAGCATTGTATCTCCTCTGACATCCACCCAAGAGCACTTCTCGGCAAGGGAGATACATCCCACTGAATGGGGCAAGATCTGCCCTGCAGAAACGCCTGAAGGGAGTTCCATAGGCCTGAGGAAGCACCTTGCCATACTGGCCGAGATCACATCAGGCATGACGCATGAGGAGGCGGATAAGGTCTCGAAGTTTATACAGGCTTTGTGATGTTTGATTATGAAAAATATTATAGTGCCAAGCTTTGGAATTGAAAAAAAGGAGGTTTTGGGTCAAACCCTTTTGATTTACAACATGAAAAAGGAGACATTGGATTGCAATCCAGAAGGTTTTTTGGATTAAACCTTTTGGATTTACAACACCAATAAAAGGTTTATATGGCTGAACCAAAATTTGCTGACGTGTATCTGGACGGGAAGTTTATGAAGACCATAAACAATCCCGAGAAGTTCGTGAATGAGATAAGGGACAGACGAAGAAAGGGTCTGCTGCCATACCAGCTCAATGTGGGCTATTATTTATTGTCCAACGAGATAAGAATCTTCACGGACAATGGCCGGGCGAGGAGGCCGCTGATAATCATTGAGAACGGCAAGCCAAAGCTGACAGACCAGCACCTGAAGGATTTGAAAACCGGAAAAATAGATACCGCATATTTGCTGAGAAACGGGATAGTTGAATTCCTGGATACGGCAGAAGAGGAGAATGCATTTGTGGCCCTGATGCCTGAAGACCTTTCTCCTGAGCACACCCATCTGGAGATAGATCCCATAGACATGTTCGGTTTTTCG
>CAYJTA010000004.1:14383-24881 GCA_964372825.1 uncultured archaeon
GGTGTCCACAAAGATGGGGAGCATGCTGAAGAAGTATCCTCAGGGGCAGAATGTTACTGTGGCGATAATGAGCTTTGACGGCTACAATATGAACGATGCTGTGGTGATGAACCGCTCCTCTGTGGAAAGAGGACTCTTCAGGACGTTCTATTTCAGGACATATGAGACGGAGAAGAGGAAATATTTCGGGGGGCAGGAGGATGAGATTTCCATTCCCCAGCCGGGAACCAAGGGCCATAGGGGAGAGAAAGCATATAAGGACCTTGCCGAGGATGGCATAGTGAGCACTGAAACACCTGTGGAGAGCGATTCTGTCCTTGTCGGAAAAATATCCCCATTGAGGTTCCTTTTCGGAGAAGAATTTGCGGCAGAGCTGGAGAACAAGAGAGAGGCGAGCATGACAGTCAGGCACGGGGAGAGAGGAATTGTAGACACAGTCATTATAAGCGAGACACTTGACGGTGCCCAACTCATAAAAGTGAAGGTCAGGGATGAGAGGGTGCCGGAGATAGGAGACAAGTTCGCCTCAAGATACGGCCAGAAGGGAGTGACAAGCCTGATACTCAACAGCGAGGACATGCCCTTCACTGCAGACGGCATAACCCCTGACATAATCTTCAACCCGCATGCCATACCGAGCAGGATGACGATAGGCCAGCTGCTTGAGCTGCTTTCGGGCAAATATGCCGCCCTCAGGGGCCAGCAATTCGATGCCAGCCCTTTCAACCACATGAGGGAAAGCGATGTGAGGCATGCGATGAGGAAGCTGGGCTTCAGGGATGACGGGAAGCAGACCCTTTATGACGGGAGGACAGGGAGGAAGTTCGACGTGCTGATATTCACAGGCCCGTGCTACTACTTCAAGCTTGACCACATGGTGACGGACAAGATACATGCAAGGAGCAAGGGGCCTGTAACACTCCTCACAAAGCAGCCGACAGAGGGCAGAGCCAAGAGAGGCGGCCTGAGGCTGGGGGAAATGGAGCAGCAGTGCATCCTTGGACATGGGGCAGCCCTGATTTTGAAGGAGAGGTTTGATTCCGACAGGACAACATTGCCTGTCTGCGCCAAGTGCGGCATGCTTGCCATACATGAGGCGGCGAAGAACAAGGTGTACTGCAGCATGTGCAAATCAAGCGAGATAAAGTGGGTGGAGACAGGGTATGCGTTCAAGCTGTTCCTTGACGAGCTGAAGGCGATAGGCGTATACCCCAAGCTGGAGGTTGAAGAGGTTTGATATGATAGCAATTCTTGACCTTTTGGCCGCATGGAAATCATGTGCAGGGACAGGCACAATCAGGCCCAAGTTCACACTCGCTATCCCTTCGCTCTCTCTCATTTCTTCTTTCCCGCCATCTTTCTTCAATTCTTCTGCAAGCCAGAAAGGAAAAACAAATCCGAATATGAATCTCTTCCCTGCCATTGACCTTGTCTGCTCTGTTCCCTTCTCTTCCTGTCTTTCTTCCATGGTCCATCAGATTGACTCTGTTGCGCATGAAAACAGAAAAGGAGGCGTATAATGCCTGCCAGACTGAAGGCCATGGAGTTCGTCCTGCTTGATCCTGAAATCGTGAAGAACATAGCGAGGGTGAGGATCGTCAATAGCGAGCTGTATGACGCTGACGGCTATCCGATAGAGGGAGGGGTGATGGATCCCAGGCTGGGAGTGATAGACCCCGGGCTGTACTGCAGGACATGCAACTCAGGCATAGGCGAGTGCATGGGCCATTTCGGGTATCTGGAATTCGCGAGGCCTGTCATCAATGTGCTTTACGTCAAGATCGTCCATGAGCTGATGAAGAAGATATGCTGGAAGTGCAGCAGGGTCACCAACCCTGCGGACATAGTGGATGAGACGAGCGCGCAGCCGTCGAAGTGCTCCTACTGCGATGCGCCGCAGAGGAAGCTGAAGTTCGTCAAGCCTTACACGTTCTATGAGGAAGGGAATGAACTAGATCCCCTTGTCATAAGGGAGAGGTTCGAAAAGATCCCTGCAGGCGATACGAAGACCATGGGATTCAATGGAGGAAGGCCGGAATGGCTGATTATGACGCTTTTCCCCATCCCGCCTGTCACGATGAGGCCGTCCATTACCCTTGAGACAGGGGAAAGAAGCGAGGATGATCTTACGCACAAGCTCGTGGACATCGTCAGGATCAACCAGTCGCTGAAGGAGAACATAGACATAGGGGCCCCTGAATTCATAATAAGGGACCTGTGGGAGCTTCTGCAGTACCATGTTTCCACCTATTTCGACAATGAGCTGACTGGGGCGCCTCTTGCAAGGCACAGGTCTGGAAGGCCGTTGAAAGGGGTAATACAGAGGCTGAAGGCGAAGGAAGGGAGGCTGAGAGGGAATTTGCTTGGAAAGAGGGTCAACTTCTCCGCAAGGACTGTGATAGCGCCTGATCCCCGGATATCCATAAACGAGGTCGGCGTGCCGGAGCTTGTCGCGAGGGAGCTTACGATGCCCGTCCATGTGACAAGCCTGAACGTCGGCTATGTGAAGCAGCTCATAAAGGAGGAGAAAGTGAACTATGTCACAAGGCCTGACGGCAGGAAGATAAAGATCACGTTGGACAACAAGAAGGAGGTGGCCGAGAACATTGGCCTGGGGTGGAGCGTGGACAGGCAGCTCATGGACGGGGATGTTGTGTTATTCAACAGGCAGCCCAGCCTGCACAGGCCTTCTGTCATGGCCCACAGGGTGAGGACAATGCCGGGCAAGGCGTTCAGGCTTAACCCGAGCGTATGCTTCCCCTATAATGCCGATTTTGATGGCGATGAGATGAACCTCCATGCCCTCCAGAACGAGGAGGCAAGGACAGAGGCCACAACCCTCATGCTTGTCGAGAACAACATAAACAGCCCCAAGTTCGGAGGCCCCATAATAGGCCTCGATCTTGACCAGCTTTCGGGCATGTACATGCTGACAAGCAACGAGGTGAAAATGTCAAGGGAGGAAGCATGCCAGCTGCTCGCATATGCGGGCATAGACGTTGTCCTTCCCGCTAAAGAGTCATTCACGGGCAAGGATATATTCAGCTCACTGCTTCCTGACAAGTTCAGCATGATGCATGATGCCCATTTCGCGAAGAGCCTTGACAGCAGGGAGAAGAAGGAAAAAGAGGATGGAATAGTTGTTATAAAAGACAGCATGCTGCTGAAAGGCAGGATTGATGAGGCGTCGGTGGGGGCTGAATCGGGCTACATCATCGGCAGGATAATAAGGCTGTTCGGCAACGCTGCGGCTGCCACATTCATAGACAGCGGAGCGAGGCTTGCGACGAGCTTCCTTTTGAGGAGAGGTTTTTCTGTTGGGCTGTCTGACCTCGACCTGCCCGAAAGAGTGAAGAAGGATATCAAGGCGAGGTTGCAGCAGGGGATGAAACAGGCGGAGGGGCTGATAGAGCAGTATGAGGAGGAGCAGCTGGAAATACTGCCGGGCATGACGCCTGAGGAAAGCCTTGAGACCCACATACTCAATGCGCTGTCAAAGAGCATAAGCGATGTCAGCAGAGTGGTTTCAGCGCATATCAAGGAATCTGATATAGTTGCAATGGCCAAATCAGGGGCGAAGGGAAGCTTCATAAACATATCGCAGATGATAGCAGGGGTTGGGCAAGAGACCATACTCGGCGAGAGGATAAATGCAGGCTATGTAGGAAGGACATTGTCGCACTTCAAAGCCAATGATCTTTCCGCAACAAGCAGGGGGTTTGTCAGCAGGGGATTCAGGGAAGGGCTGATGCCCTATGAGATATTCTGGGACATAATGAATGGCAGGGAAGGTCTCATGGACAAGTCCCTGAGGACAAGGAAATCAGGATACATGCAGAGGAGGCTGATAAATGCCCTGCAGGATCTGAAGGTGAAGCCTGACCTCACTGTGAGGAATTCTGTAAATGAGATTGTTCAGTTCAAGGCAGGGGAGGATGGAATGGATGTGAGCAGAACAGATTTCGGGACGCTGAACTGGAAGAGCATCATCGAGCAGGAAAGGTTGTGATTATGAAAGGAGAAATAAACCCTGGCACAGAGGCGGCAGAGGAGAAAACAATGGACGAAATACTGGCCATGTTCCCGCAGAAGCTGAGGGAGGATGTGCTGCAACACATGGATGAGAAAGCCCTGCCATACGAGAAGAGGGAGAAGGTTGTGCGGAGGGTCTACCAGCTCTATATGCAGAGCCTCTACAGCAATGAGGAGGCCATAGGCATAGTGACTGCCCAGAGCCTTTCAGAGCCTGCCACCCAGATGACAATGCGCACTTACCACTTTGCAGGCACTGCAGGGATACAAGTGACACTGGGCCTGCCGAGGATGATCGAGATATTCGATGCGAGAAGGGAGCCGACAACGCCGACAATGATGGTCTATGTGAGGAAGGAATCCCAGGACAAGGAGAAGGTGAAGAAGATTGCGGAGAACATCAAGGAGGTGAAGGTGAAGAACATAATAAACAGCATTTCCATGGACCTTACGGAATCAGTCATCAAATGCAGGATGAACACAAAGAGGCTGAAAGAGCTTGAGATAGACCCGAAGAAGCTGCCTGCCATGCTGAAGATAAGGGGAAACAAGGTCGAGATTGAAGGGGATGATCTTGTCGTGAGGACGAAGAGAAAGGATCTCAGGAACCTCCACAAGATAAAATACGCTTTGGTGGACAGCAGGATAAAGGGGATAAAGGGCATAACTCAGGCGATTGTCATCAGGGAGGGGAATGAATGGGTGATAAACACGCTTGGGAGCAACCTCAAGAAGGCTATTCTTATAGAGGGCGTGGATACCGAAAGGACGACGAGCAACAACATCTTCGAGGTGTGCGAGGTCCTTGGGATAGAGGCGGCAAGGAATGCCATAATCCACCAGGCCGCCTACGTCATGGAGGAGCAGGGGCTGAATGCCGATATAAGGTATCTCATGCTGCTTGCGGACATGATGACTGTCACGGGCCAGATAAGGTCCATAGGAAGGTATGGGATTTCAGGGGGCAAGAGCAGCGTTCTGGTCAGGGCAAGTTTTGAGGAGACGAAGAAGCACCTGATGGCCGCAAGCGTGAAGGGCGAAAGGGACGAGTTCAGGGGCACAATAGAGAATGTGATGGTGAACCAGGTGGCCCCGATAGGCACAGGGGCTTTCGAGCTTGTGGGGGAGATACCGTCTGCGGTTGGGGAGAAGGAAGAGGAGAAAAAGAAGATAAAGGTCAGGGAAGCGAAGAGGAAGGAGAAGGAAGAGTAACTGAATGGAACTGCTCTGATTTCAGGATTTCTGAACAGATATAAAATAAAGCAGAACTAATGGGCTTCATTTTCTGGCAGAATGGGATATTCATCAGCATTTTCGCGGCATGAGCGCCACGAAAGACCGACCTATCCATATATTATTCCATCTCCAAATACTAATTGATGATAACTGCCATTACATTCGAGGGCAAGTTCCAGAAGGCAGAGATAGGCGCAAAGGATGTTAAAAGGCTTATAGACTCCCGCAAACCTGTCTGGATAAACTGTGCTTCTATATCGCATGCCGAGCTGAAATCCGTTTTTGGGGGTGTGGAGAGCATACCACATTTCCTTGTAGATTACTGTACAAAAAAGCAGAGGCCTAGGATAGACCAGTACGGGGATACAGCCTTCCTCGTCTTTGATACCCTCAGTTACGAGCACTCTGTAAAGAGCGAGCAGCTGAACGCTGTTGTAGGGGAGAATTTTATTTTGACCGTCACTAACGAGAAGCTGCGGCAGATTGAAAGAATCGAGGAGCTTGCAGAAACCAATGCGTCTCAAATAAGGAAATTGGGGAAAGAGTATCTGCTTTACCTCATACTCGACAGCATAGTGGACGACTATGGTCTGACCCTTGACAAAATAGACGAGGAGATAGAAAGGCTCGAGACGTCGCTGCTTGAAGGATCCAAGGAGAACGTGCACCATAAGATCATACACCTGAGAAAGCTCATGACCAAAATCTGGAGGAGCATAATGCCGGAGAAAGATATTTTCCACAGCTTGGGGAGGAGCGAGTTCAATATGCTCGGGGGCCATGCATCAGTATATTTCAGGGACACTGCCTCTGACTTGCTGACGATTTCCGAGAGGATTGAAATGCAAAGAGAGACGATTTCAAACCTTATGGAGGTATACGCCTCTTCTATTTCAAACAGCCTCAGCACCATAATGAAGATGCTCACTGTCCTGACTGCAGTCCTGCTTGTGCCAACCCTCATATCAGGCATATACGGGATGAATCTCGCCTATCTTCCGATAGCAGACCACCCTAACGGTTTCCTCATTATGCTCGACATAATGATCATATCCATGGTCCTTCTCCTGCTCACTTTCAGGCTGAAGAAGTGGATATGATATGGGAAACATGGAATTGTTGGGAAAGATTTCTTTCGTTGCCTCTGCGTTTGTTTTAATAGGTGCTGCCTATTTTTCTGTAGAAGTTCTCCAGAGTTCGGCATATACTGACTGGCTTTTGCCTGCTGGCATTATGCCCATACTTCCGTCTTCGCACTTTGGCTTTAATGTATACGGATGAGACCAACAAAATGAGATCAGCCCATGACCTTGTGGCTGACATGGCAGAAGCCATAGAAAGGCTTTGAAGATGCGTGGATGGCAATGATATCATGGAAGTGATATGGCATGGAAGTTGACAAAAAGATGGCAACAGGCGCCATAGCGGCTGCGATAATTCTTGGCGCTGCTGCATCGGGCTGGATTCCGGAAATAAATTTCGGCTCTCTCGCATGGCCGCTGTTCATAGCCGCTGTTTTTGCTCTTTTCTATTTTGCCAAGATGCAGAAGGGAAAAGTGGACCAGAGCTGGAAAAAAATTGCAGCGATGACAGGCCTGTCATTTGAGGACAAAGGGATTCTTTTCTTTGCAAACCCGAGGATGAAAGGCAATTACAAAGGGAAGAATATAGAAGTTTTTACAGAGGCGAGGGGATATGGAAGGAGCAGGCAGACATATACAATAGCGCAGGCTGGCTGCAGGAATCCGGAGGGGATAAGGCTGAGGGTATATAATGAGGGCATCTTCCAGAAGATAGGCAAGGTTTTCGGGGTGCAGGACATAAAGGTGGGGAGCGAGCAATATGACAGCAGGTTCATGTTCCAGTTGAGCGATCCAAGGATGTCGCATAATGTGTTCTCGCCCAACATCCTTTCGGGAATAGGAAGGCTTGAAGGCTGGATTGACATAAGGCTTGAGAACAATATTGTGCGTTTCGAGAGGCTTGGGCTGATTGAGGATGCCGAGAAGATAAAGGCAGTGATGGATGTCATCGCTGACATTGCTGAGGCTGCTGACAGTTTGTAGGACATCTCACAGAATATTATTGGATCTTTTGTTTTGCGTCTCTATTTCTTCCCAGTTTCATAACAATTCCATTGGTTTTCCGGTTCAAAAAGATTTTTTCCGGAAAAACAAAAAAATTGCGTCAGAAAATCGATATGCAGAGAAGTGCAGTTATGGCTTTATTATGGGCTGTGCACAATAACATATTGAGGAACATGGCAGCAAAAAGAAAAAAGGCAAGGAAGAGATAGGGAATATTCATCTTTACTGAAAATCCCGTTTATTGTTTTCTTTTCGATTTCTCATTTATTTTTCGTCAGGAAGCAGCGGCAGCTGTCTATCTGAACAAATCTTCAGTCTCCTTTTTTGAAAGACTCAGTTTGAATTTTCTGAATTCTATTTTCCTCTTATTGAAAAATTCCCCGATCTTCTTCTCATCCTTCTCTCCGACGGCTATGCAGCCTCTTGCGAGCTTCGCATGGACAATCGGATCCAGAACGCCTTTCCTGTTGTAGGAATATTTTCCCCTTTTCGACTTGTCATTAAAGCCGAAAAGCTGCCTGCTTATGCTGACAACCTCATGCTTCTCCTTTCCGGCGGTGGAATAGACGAACAGAACTGCTGTGGCCATTCCAGAAATTTGTTTCAGGAATATAAAAAGGTTCTGAAGATTCATGTATTGTTTCCCTGCAAGCAGAACTTCCTCGCACATGCCCGCCAAATTTGTACTAAAACTATTTTCAGTATCAAAAAGATGGCTGGAAACCATCAGCCAAGACCAGGGCAGCCCAATAAGGAAATGTGGCGAACAGAAAAGATATATATCTCTTGAATGTTATATGCAGGATTCCTCCATCTGGAAGGATACTCAAGGTGGTATACAGAAAAACAGCCAAAGACAAAATCAAAGTCATAACAGCGTTTTGGCTGGATTAGGCGGTAATGCTATGGAGACTTGGTATGACAGGGATGAAGATGTGCTCAATATCCAGTTGAAGGAAGGATATTGGAAGAGCATAGAACTGCCAAACGGCATAATCATAGATGTAGCAAAGGACGGGACAATCACGGCAATTGAGATATTAAGGGCGAGCAAGGTTTTTTCCGGAGATGTGAAAAAAGTGATAGAAACTGCAAAGCCGGTTACAGCATAGCTGTTTCATGCTCTGGTTCTGCTTGAAGGCAGGCCTTAAGAATTTCTCTTTAAAAAATTTGTACTGAAACTATTTTCAGTATCACAAAAAAGATGGCTGGAAACCATCAGCCAAGACCAGGGCAGCCCACTCCAAAGGCCACCCGTCTCCAAATCCTCCCACCACCCGATCAAATCCCCTCGGCAGGGTCTACCCGATCAGAAACAGCCTCAGCAGCCTCCCCACATTCGGAAACGGGGAGAACAGCACAAATACGAAGAGCGCCGACAGCACAAAAATGACAGCGCTCTCCTTGCTGCTGCGGGCTGCCCACATGGCCGTCAGGACCAGAACAGCCAGCGCCCCTATTCCTATCAGAATTGACAGCCAATCCGCATACAAACGGACGGCCATCAGAAGCAGGAACAGGAGGCTGACAGTCAGGCCGAACAGGCCTCCGAACACAACGCTTCCCGCAATCGGAAGAGGCTTGGAAATCGTCCCAAGCATCCTGAACCAGAACACGAGAAGCATCACCAAAACTGCCGTTAAACCGATAGTCTTGATTACCTCCGATTGAGTATACAACTGTTCCGCCAAAGGTTCCATTGTGTTCCTTTCCCCAACCTCCTTTTCTCCTTCATTTTGATTGGGGATATGGAACCTTTACAAATATCACCTCTTTTTTTTAGAAGGACTGGCCGGAGCGTCTTTCTTGTAGTGGAGGTGCCACAGCAAAAACGACAACCCCGGCCAGCCTTCCTCGAAATTGAGGCCGAAGCGTGGTCTTTTCCCTGCCGGAGAGCCTTCTACTTATGCTTAACAAAACAGGGAATGAGCCAATAGGGTAACGCAGCCCTTTATTTTGCGCTCCGGCCGGTTGTCACCTAACAATCTGCCAAATCGGCTCTCCCTCCTTCTCTGAGACATCCTTCATCACGTCTCCACTGACATCGAACCTGATGTCACGGTCGCCGCCGGAAAAGGGTTTGACAAATCCATCGGAGCTGCATATGACGCCGACGGCTGAGTGACCTCTGCGTTCAAGATAACGTTGAAGCTCATAATGCCTGCTTTCTGCGGCTGTGCCGCCTTTCCCCGGCACAGGTTTGAGATGAAGGTGAGCCAAATGTGTGTGGCCATCCTTTTTCATATCTTCCAGCAACTTATTGAGGAGCTTAAGGCACGCTTGGTCGCGCTCTTGGAAGCCTCTCATGGTGACCTTCAGTGATCTCTTCTCAACAAGTCGGAAAACGCCACCCTCATCGACGCCCCCCACAATGCAGATCGCATCATGCTGGTTCTTAATCCACCGCTTGTGAAAAGAACTGACAAGAGAACCCTCTATTACATAAGTGGGCACAGAATCTCCGAGTTGTGACATATACCCTCTCTTCCCCTTTCGTTAGTAAGTTATGGTTGTATGACTTTCGATTGTGGAAACGGGACCGAGGCTGGCCTATCACACCATCCCCAAGACTAGGCCATGCAGGCTATTCAGATTTAGCCTTACCTCGGCGGCCCGTTCCTTTTCATTTCACGTAATGAGCCAGAGTTGGCCTGCCTGCAGCGAAGCAGACATAGACAAGCAGGCCATTCAGCCTCACCATAGCCAGTGGGCTCTGGCCTGAGGCTTACTCCAGCCCATTCATCAAAATCATGTGGCCGAGGCTTGGCTTGAAATCGCTGGGCACGACTTCAGGCTTTTAGGGAAGGTGGAGAACGCAAACTCCCCTCCTTCTTGCCCCGGCCAATTCTTTATCCGAGGTTGCTTTCCCCCAGATGAATTTCCGATAGAAAGACCGGGAAGCGGCCCGTCTAGGTTCTTCTATGGAAGGTGAGAGGGTTTTCCATGAGAGAATCCCCCAGACAGGCCGCCGCAGATGCATAGGCTCGAAGCCTATTCCCGGTCACTTCAGAAATCAGGTAGTGGCGGCCGGAGCCGGCCTGCCCTGGTCTGCCATCTTGCCCAGAGGTCAACTGGGAAAGGGGTAGGGCAGGCCATGAGACTTCCACCGAGAAGTGAGATATCAGGATTCCGGTGGGAAAGCC
>CAYJTA010000005.1:0-23343 GCA_964372825.1 uncultured archaeon
ACAGGATCCTAAGGAATCACTCTATTGTAGAGCTGAAAGAGGCTTCCCCCGGCAAGCGCCTGTATAGGACAGAGACAGAAACAGGGACAGCGGCATTCGACAGCGTGGCTCCCGGCGATTACAGAGTTATTGTGACGGCAAACGGATACAGGATGGTGTCAGAGAAACCAGTGACGGTTGAGTCAGGAAAGCCTGCTCCTCCGGTTGAAGTGGAGATGGAAAAGGGAGATACTGGGACAGTATATGTGAAAATCACAGTGACGTCGGCGGGGGATCAGAAGATAATAAAAACCGCAAATGTCGAGCTGCTTCCTTTGGGACAAGATGAGAAGCCGCCGTTCAGGGATGACACGTCTTCAGGGGCTGCCGTATTCAGCAGCGTGCCGCCGGGGGATTACAAGCTGACTGTAACTGCTGATGGATATGACACAAAGACGGCTGATATCAATGTTGAGACAGGGAAGCCTGTGGACAAGAATATAGAGCTGGTGAAAGAGACAGGCCAGCCGCCGGGAGGGAACCCGCCAGCAGGATCGGTGAGAATCATCGTCACAGATAAGAAGACGGGTGAAATCTTAACTAATGCTTGGATTGAGATCCATGACGCAAGGGCCAGGGTCATTGCATCAGGCACAACAAAAGACGGTTATATTGAATTCAGGAACATGCCCAGAGGACTTTACGGCGGCACGGCAAGGGCCCCAGGATACAGCATCGAAAGGTTTGTGGCCCGTATTGTCCCGGAAAACCCTGTCGGAGAGAGTGTGACAGTAGCTTTAACGAAGATTGTTGGCCCATCTACACGGACTGTAGCGATAACAGTAAGGGATGCGGGAAACAGTGTACCAATAAATGGCGCTCAGGTTTCCATATACGACTACAGAAACAGGCCTGCAGGGAGCGGCGAGACCATAGATGGCATTGTCGAGTTCCACAGCCTCAAGCTCGGCTATTATACTGCTGTGGTAAAGGCTTCCGGCTATAAGGATTCCAGGCAGAGGTTTGCGATGGGCGGTGTCAGGAAGCAGGTAACGGTAGAGATGGAGAAATAATTGCTGTCTCACCCTTCTGCAAGGGCCAATTAGAAGATTCGCATTCTGCCAAATACTTATTAAGAGGCTTCGGATATAATTATTATCAGAGCGCAAATGAAAGGGATTTCTGCTGAGCTGACTTATCTGGCTGTACTGACGCTTCTTGTCTCAGGTCTTGCCATTGTCTCTGAATTTTCTCCGACAGGAATGGCTGTTGGAACAGGAGATCAGGCAACAAATACAGGCTCGGTCAGGGTTTTTGTCAGGGACAGGGCCACAACAGAGCTGCTGTACAATGCGTTTGTGCGGGTCTATGATGCAAAAGGTGTGGCAGTGAAGAGCGGCGATACGAAAGGCGGCAATGCTGCGTTCAGCGGCCTTAAGGCGGGCGTTTACAGCGCATGGGCTTCGGCAACAGTATACAAGCCAGGCAAAGGCACATTCAGTGTTGTGGCCGGAACTGAAAGCATGGCTGCGATATTTGTGGAAAAGACGGCTTCAACGCCATCGCCTTCGCCTCCGGCAACAGGGTCTGCAGAGATAACAGTGACTGACAGAGGGACAAATGCTGCGCTGAAGAATGCCAAGGTTTCTGTTTACGATGCCGGCAATAACTTTTTGCGGACTGTTGCGACGGGCAGCGGGTCGGCCAAATTCGCGCTGCCTGACGGAAGATACACTGCCTCGGCAACTGCGCCTGGCTACAAAACATACAGCACAGGCTTCAGGGTGATGGCGGGCCAGAACACCAACTTCGGGATGAGCCTGGAGCCGCTTACACCATCTTCAACAGCGTCTAAAGGGACAAGTTCTCCTGCTCCGGCAGGCCAGCAGCCAGCGACAGGCTCTGCAAGAATTTCTATCAGGGACAAAACAACAGGCAATATGCTGACTGGTGTTTGGGTTAATGTCCGTATCAGCGGGCCAACCGGCAGGACAGCATCCACTGAAAATGGTGTTGCTGTGTTTGAGACCCTGAAGCCTGGAACATACACGGCATACGCAGATGTAACCGGATATGGAAGATCTGCAGGCGTGCAGTTTACTGTTGAAAGTGGTGGAGAGGCAAGGGCGACGATAGAGCTAGAAAAGTCTATAGGCTCGGCAAGGATTACTGTCACAGATAGCGAAAGCAGGGCTGTAAGCGGGGCTGAGGTTTCAGTTGAAAGGGGCGGAGAGACAAAAACGGCAGCAACAGTGAGCGGAGTTGCTGTGTTCGGCCAGCTGGTTCCGGGGACTTACACGGCAGCTGTCGGAGCAAGCGGATACAGGGATGCTAGAAGGCAGTTTACTGTGTCAACCGGAAGTGAGACTCCTGTGACAATAATTCTGCAAAAGGCGGCCACACCTACAGGAACAGCTTCAGCTTCGCCCACTGCGACAGGACAAACATCATCTACAGGCTCTGTGAGGATCACTGTTACTGATAGGGGGACTGGCATTGCGCTGAGAAATGTGCGGGTTTCTATTTTTGATGAGGATGCGAGGTACATAACAAGCGGCGGCACAGGCAATGGCTTTGCAGTGTTCTATCTGCAGCCGGGGAGCTACATTGCTTCTGCAACGGCAGACGGCTACAGGCGCAGCAGCGCTGATTTCAGCATTGCGGCTGGCGCTGAAAGGCAGGCTGCAATATCGCTGAAGAAAATATCCGGAGGCTCGCCATCCCCTACAGCTAATCCATCCCCAACGCAGCCAACAACGACTCCTCCTGTAGCAGACAAAATAGTAAGGATTACAGTTAAGGACGCTGAATCCAACAGCATCATTACCAATGCAAAGGTTTTCGTTTACAACATAAGGGGAAGGCTTGGCGCTTCAGGCGACACAGCCGCCGGGGTCGCAACATTCAGTGATCTGCAGGACGGCTTGTACAGGGCATCGGCCTCAGCCCCGGGATATAAGGCTGGTGTAACTGCTTTCAGGGTTGCACAAGGCAGTGGAGAAGCTGCAATAGCCCTTGAAAAGACAGCACCTACAGGGACTGCACCTCCCTCATCCAGGCCGGGATTGACAGGCTCGGCAAGGATTACTGTGGCTGACAGCAAGACGGATGAGCCTCTGAATGCTGAGATTGACATGTATGATGCGAGAGGGCAGGCTGTCCAGAGGAAGAGAACAGAAAGTGGCGCAGCTGTCTTCACAGAACTGGAGGCAGGGGCATATTATGCATGGGCCAGGGCATCCGGATACATGACCGGGAAAGAGAGGGTCAGTGTCAAGGCAGGCGAAGAAAGCCTGGCGGCAATGAAGCTGGGCAAAACTATTTCTGGAGGCACTGTTAAAGTCAGCGTGATCGACAATGCAACTAAGATGCCGCTGAATGCCGAGGTTGAAATGCAGAATGCGAAGGGACAGTTTGTTGAGAGCAAAAAGACAGCCAATGGCCTGGCAGTCTTTACCGGACTAAGGCCAGGCGTTTACAGGGCATGGGCTTCGGCTGCAGGATATGTATCTGATAACCAGATATTCAGGATGTCGGCAGAAGCGGAAAGCGTGGTGACTATAGGTTTGGGAAAGGCAGCTTCAAACGAAGGTTCGGCCAGATTCAGCGTGGCCGACAATTCCACAAGGCAGCCTGTAGGCAATGCCAAGGTTTATGTGTATGATTCAAGGGGCCAGTTTGTGGCAAGCGGCCAGTCAAGTGCGGCAGGCAACGGGATTGTTGTGTTCAGCGGCCTGAAGGCCGGTGTGTACAGCGCATGGACGGCAGCGACGGGATATAGGGACACAAGGACAGCCGCGTTCAGGGTGACGGCGGGCACTGAAACAACAGTATCAGTTTTTCTCGGCAAATAGGCTTCTGGCCTTTAGCATTGCTCAAGCTTTTATTCACATGAGGCGAAATATCGAGATTATGATGATCATTGGCCTGATAGGGCTTGTTGGCTCGGGGAAGGATACGGTTTCTGAATACATTGCTTCGAAGTACGGCTACAGGATGGTGGGTATGGGAGACATTGTGAGGGAATTGGCAACAAAGCTTGGCAGGAGCCACAACAGGGATGATCTTCAGAGGACCCAGAAGGAATACAGGGAGAAGTGCGGGGATGAATACTTCGGCTCGCTTGTGGTAGAGAAGATAAGGGAAAGCGGGTGGGAAAAGGTCATAATCAACGGCATAAGGATACCGGAGGACGTGAAGGTCCCTAAAAAGGAATTCAGGAAAGATATGATTGTGGCCCTTGTTGATACAAAGCCTGAGATCAGGTTCGAGAGGCTGAAGGGCAGGAAAAGGGTCGGGGATCCTGAGACTTTCGAGGAGTTCCAAAGACAGGAGAATAATGAGCTGAAACTATTCAATTTTGACGGCGTGCTGAAATATGTCGAGAAGAGAATAGACAACAATGGGGACATTGAGCAGCTGCATAGAAATGTGGATAAGTTCATTAAGGAGATTGGAATAGGCAGATGAGAATATATAAACAGAATGCAGAGGATAGCTATGGCAATTGAAATGACTCTTGTGATCGTGAAGCCTGATGGGGTGGAGAGAAATCTCATAGGGGAAATCATATCGAGATATGAAAAGGAAGGTCTGAATGTAAGGGCACTGAAGCTGTTCAGGGCGGGTGAGGGCCTTGTGAAAAGACACTACCCGGATGAGCTGGCCGGAATCATAGGGGAGAAGAGCATCAGGGCCGGGACTAAATTGGACAACCCTGAGGAGCATGGGAGAAAAATACTGGAACAATTGAGAAAGTTCATTTCCTCAGGGAATGTTGTGGCCATGATCCTTGAAGGAGAAAATGCAGTGCAGAAGGCAAGAAACATGACAGGCTATACGGATCCTGTAGCAGCGAAAAAGGGGACCATCAGGGGCGACCTTGGAGATGATTCCATAGCAAAGGCGAATGCCGAGATGAGGCCTGTAAAGAACCTCGTCCATGCCTCTGGAACTGTCGAGGAAGCTGGAAAGGAAATAAAACTGTGGTTCAGGAAGGAAGAGATATACTGATTGCATACGCATATCTCTCAGAAAAATTGAAGACGTGGTAAGGTTCGTATGAAACAGTATATTGTCCAATGCACGCGCTGTAGGAAGCTGAAGACTATTGTTGTAAGAGGGAAAGATGCCTATGGGAAGAGAACCATGTGTTTCTACTGCCACAAGAGTTTCAGTGTGAACAGGGAAAGCCTTCTGAGACAAGTCGATTACGGAAAGCGCATCACGCAGAAGGACTATAAGGACCGTGGCTTTGATGTTTCATCTGGCATAAAGTCTGGCTGAGCATCCCCTTTTAATTTCATTCAGGCATAAATCCGTCATGGAAGGCAAATTCATTGTTTTCGAAGGCATAGACGGGGCTGGACTGTCAACGCAGTCGCTAAGGCTGAGGGAGCATCTGGCATCAAAAGGCCTGAAGACTGCCCTTACAAAGGAACAGACTGACAGCCTGATAGGCGGGCTGATAAGATCATGCCTGAGAAAGGAATGGATTGCTGATGCACTAACTCTGCAGCTCCTTTTCGCAGCTGACAGGCAGCACCACCTGAAGACTGAGATAGAGCCTGCGCTGAAGGAAGGCAGGCATGTCATATGCGACAGGTATGTCCTCTCCACGCTCGCCTATGGGGGCCTGGAAATCGGGATGGATTTCTTGAAAGAAATAAGCTCAAAGTTCAGGAGGCCTGACATGGTGTTTATACTGGATGTGTCTCCTGAGGTTAGCATGGAAAGAATATCTGGAAACAGGCAGCATATAGAGCTTTTCGAGCAGAAGGACAAGCTGGAAAAGGTAAGGAAGAACTACCTTTCCCTGAAAAATTATTATCCGGACACGCATGTTATTGACGGTAACAGAAGGATAGAAGAGGTGTTCTTGGATATCAAGGCCATTGCTGATAAGAGCATAAAAGACTGAAGAAGGTAGAAAATGGATTCGCAACTAACTTAAGTTTGATTTACAAAGTTTAGTCATGCTGACATTTGAAGGCCTGAGGAAGCTGTTCGCTGAGGAGAAGGCAGGCAGCAAGCTTGTTGCCCTGCCTGAGACTTTCTTTGATGAGGTCAAGGAATATCTGGAAAGCAAAGGAAGGATGGCAGGACAGGAGGGTGCATGGGAGATTACAGAGGCCAGAAACATAATTGAGGGCCTGCTGTCGACAAGGGAAAAGAAGCTGGCGGCCTTGGCTCTGCATGCCGCCAGGGATGGGATAGAGGTGGAGAACATCCACAGCGTAGAAAGGGGCTTTTTTGATGAGATCGTTCAGGTGTGCAGAAAATACGCTGAAAAAAAGAAGGGGCTTCTTGAGTCAAAACCGACAATGATAAGCTTTATCGCCTTTTTGGAGCCCCTTGAGGCCTTTGCCGGCATAGACATGAGGACGTATGGACCTTTTGCCAAAGGCGACCTTGCCACAATGCCCGAAGAGAATGCAAAACTGCTCGTCGAGAAGGGCGTGGCGAAGGAGATAGCCAAAGGAAAGGAATAAATAGCTTTGGCTGTCAATGATGTTGTATAAAGAGGCATTATGAAATTCCCGAAAGCCATAAACACATATTGCCCGCACTGCAGGAAGCACGGCCAGCATACGGTCAAGGTTGTGAAGAAGAGGGCTAGGAGCAGCGCTCATCCAACCAGCCAGAGCCAGAGGCGCTTTGAGAGGAAGATAGCAGGCTATGGCGGCTTCCCAAGGCCCAACCCCAAAGGGGAGGGCAAGGCCACGAAAAGGCTGGACATAAGGCTTCTCTGCAAAACCTGCAACAAGATGCATACAAAAAAAGGCTTCAGGGTTAAGAAGTTCGAATTGGTGGAGGTGTGATATGGTATATAATCATATGTATTCGGAGGGAAGTAGGGCGGTAAACCTTTTCTGTATTGTAAATCAAAAAGGTTTAATCCAAAAGGGTTTTTTGGTTGACCTTTTTGGCAATTACAACCGGAAAAAGGTCATGGGTGTGCCTCCCTTCTGCGCAGAGGTGTGATCAGGATGGCAAACAAGTTCCTTCAGGTCAAATGCAAGAAGTGCAAGAACGAGCAGGTCATTTTCGAGAGGCCTGCCAGCGTGGTGAAATGCAATGTCTGCGAAGAGATACTTGCAGTTCCGACAGGGGCAAAGGGGATAATAGATGCTAAGGTTCTCGGAGTGATGAAATAGTGCCACTGTTACTTGAAAATGCAGAAATGCAGGCAGCATAAGATGGCTTATTTAAAACAAGGCAGGGGAATAATTGGCTATGAGAAGACAAGGAATGCCGCAGAGAGGGGATCTTGTTGTCTGCAGGATATCGAAGATGCACCCCAATTCTGCCTTCGCAGAGATTATAGAGTATGGAAACAGGCAGGGGATGATACATGTTTCTGAAGTGGCCAAAAGATGGGTGAGGGATATCAGGGAGTTCCTCAAGGAAAGGCAGTATGTTGTCTGCAAGGTGATGAATGTCAGCCATGAGGGCATAATGCTCTCCATCAAGAGGGTCGGCCTGAAAGAAGCCGCTAGAAGGCTCAAGCAGTTCAACAGGGAGAAGAGGGCTGAAAAGATGCTTGAGCTGGCCGCAAAAAAGCTCTCCATGACGCTGGACCAGGCATATGAAAAGGTAGGGAATAATGCTATAGAGGCCTTTGGGAGCCTGGACAAGGCATTCGAGGTTGCTGCAAAGAATCCTGAGCTTCTGCAGAGCAAAGGAATAGACAAAAAATGGGCAGAGGTGCTGAAGGAGATAGCAAGCAGAAGCTTTGTCGAGAAGGAGTATTCTGTGAGGATGTCGATAAATATCGTAAGCTATAGCCCCAACGGGATAGATATAATCAAAAGCATTTTTTCCATGGCAAAGGGGTATGATGTCAAATACATAGCAGGGGGCAGGTATATCGTCATAGGCAGGGGGAAAAACTACAAGGAAATAGAAGCGGGCATGATTAATTTCGCTTCCCATGCAGAAAAGGGGATAGGCAAGGAAGGGGAAGTGAGCTATGAAATGCTCAAAGGCTGATTTGCAATTCATAAACAGAAAGCTTGTTATCGGTCTTTTTCTGTGATGCGCTGCCTCAAAAGCGGGGAATATAGCCTTTTAAGCCTTTCGCAGGAATGTTAGTGTATATGGTGCTGCAGAATTTCGGCGCAGGCCTGAAGGAGATTTTCAGGAAAATAGCAGGCATGCCTGTAGTTGACGAGAAGGCTGTGGAGGCCGTAATAAAGGACATTCAGAGGCTGCTTCTGCAGGCCGATGTGGACGTCGGCCTTGTGAGCCGGCTGTCAAAGGCAATAAGGCAGAGGGTGCTCGCTGAAGAGCATCCTGCAGGCCTGAGCATGAGGGAATACTTCACCAAGATCCTGTATGATGAGATTGTGGGCCTTCTGGGGAAAGATACTGCAAAAATAGAGCTGAAAAAACAGAAGATACTCCTTGTTGGGCTGTTCGGATCGGGGAAGACGACAACCGCAGGAAAGCTTGCAGGCTGGTTCAAGGCAAAGGGGCTGAGTGTTGGTCTTGTCGCATGCGACACATTCAGGCCCGCTGCAAAGGAGCAGCTGCAGCAATTGGGGAAGAAAATAAATGTCCCCGTGCACTCTGAAGGCAAAGGTCCTGATGACATAGCGAAAAAAGCTCTGGATGCGTCCAAGGAAAATGTGCTGATTTTCGATTCTGCAGGAAGGAATGCGCTTGATTCGGAGCTTGCGAAGGAGCTGAAAGAACTGGCAAGCCGGATCAAGGCTGATGAGGTTCTGCTGGTTCTGCCTGCGGACCTTGGGCAGGCAGCCAGGAGGCAGGCCGAGGAGTTCCAGAAGCTGGTAAGCATAACAGGGATAATTGTCACGAAGATGGACGGGACTGCAAAAGGAGGGTCTGCGCTTGCTGCTGCTGCGGCTACAAACAGCAGGGTGAAATTCATAGGAGCGGGGGAGCACATCGATGATTTTGAGCTGTATGATCCTGAAAGGTTTGTCGGCAGGCTGATAGGGTACGGGGATATCAAGACGCTTCTCGAGAAGGCAAAGGGGGCCGGGATGGAGGAGGAAAAGGCTGAAAGGCTTCTGGAGGGCACCATGACAATGAATGACTTCTACGAGCAGCTTGAGGCCATGCAGAGGATGGGCAGCCTGCAGAAGGTGACTGAAATGATACCGGGTTTCAGCAATATAAGGCTCCCTGAGGGCTATCTGGACGTGCAGGAAGGGAAGATGAAGAAATGGAAATATGCGATACAGAGCATGACGGAAAAAGAAAGGGAGAACCCTGAAATCATCAAGGCAGACCGCATATCCAGGATAGCGAGGGGCTCTGGATTGAGCCAGCAGGATGTGAGGGATCTTCTTAAGAACTACAAGCAGGCGAAAAAGCTCCTTGGAATGGCAAAGGGGAAGAAGGCTCTCAAGAGAGGGCCTCTGGCGTCCCTGGCCAAGCAGTTCGGCATTGACCTTGGCAGCTGAGTCTGCGGATTTCTGCACCCGGCCGGGTGGGCAAGGCGTTTATAAGACAGCGGATTAAGATATTTGCATGTCAGAACAGCAGCAGCTGGCAAACCAGTTCCAGCTCTACCAGCAGCAGCTCCAGCTTCTGGCCGCCCAGAAGGAAACCTTGGGCCTGCAGCTTGTCGAGATCGAGAAGGCTTTGAAGGAGATTGAAAAGACGAAGCCGAAAGAGGTATACAAGGCTGCCGGGACCATACTCATAAAGGCAGATTCTGCGGAGGTGAAGAAGGATATGGAAGAGAAGAAGGACTTCATAAGCACGAAGCTGGGTTCTCTCGAAAAGAATGAGGCAAAAATAAAGGAGAAGCTTGAGGAAATGAAGTCGAAACTAGGCGCTTCTGGCGCCAGTGCCTGATGGCGTTAGGATTATGTGTTTATATCGTATGGCTATCTGAGAAATTTCATATCCCTTTCTTTTGTATGCTAAAAGGCAGGTGAATTTATTTTCGTTTGTTGGAACCGTATAGTAGAGACTATTTGTAGAATTCTGCCCGGGAGAAATTATATATACTTCTTCCAAACATAATATTGTATTATATAGTTTTGCGGTTGAGCGTGATGCAAGTGGTGAATGACAATCTTTCGGATTTGCTTGAGGAGTTGCTGAGGCAGGGCGGCCTTCCCAGAAATGTTAGAAATAGGCTTGAAGAGACAATGAAAATCATCGGGAGAAACAATTCAATTGAGGAGAAGGTGTCAAATATCTCTTCAATACTGGACGAGGCCTCATGCGACCCTAATCTGAGCCCCTCGACAAGGACATACATCTGGAATGTTATTTCTACGATAGAAGGCATGAGATAGGCCTCCAAAAAATCTGCGCTTCTGCTTCCTGGGTTTGATGCCTTTCCGGGCTTGATGCAAACATGGAACGCAATTCATTGAAAAGGCGGTGATTTGCAGTTTTGTTGTTACTATACAGATATACTAAATGATGGTTTTTATATCCCAACTATCTACCAAATTTAAAAACCTTTGCGACATATAATAGATTATGTCATTGGGTTTCTTTTCAAGGAAGGAGTCAGATAATCAGGACGACTTTATAGAAGTTGATACCCTGGGGCTGGCAGAGAGGTCTTCAGGGGCTATAGGGGTCAAGGTAGAGAAGCTGAACGAATTTGAGGATACAGAGAGGATTCTTAAGGCCGTCAGGACAGGCCATATAGTCTTCCTGAAGATAAAGGGCCTGAAGGAGAAGGACATCGGAGAGCTAAAGAGATGCGTGGACAAGCTCAAGAAGACGATAGTGGCCAACAACGGCGACATAGTCGGGATAGAGCAGGACTGGCTTGTTCTTACGCCGGAATTCGCAAGGGTTGTCAGGGATTAGGAAGAAGGCACTCGCCTCTGCACAATTATCAATTACTTTTTAAGTAGCTGTAATAGTCCGATATGTGAATGTCGGGCTTTCCAATATACAATTAAAAACAAAATTATGAGGACGGCAAAGCCATAAGTCAAAATAGGTGGATATCCTTCTTGCTCAAGAAGCGGTTTGGGGCTTATGATTATTGATACAAAGAGAATAATCCACAGAAGAATCCATGACATTATGAGCAATGCAGCAACACCCTTTTCCAGACGGGCAATTCTGTCTTCCAAGCCCCATTTCTCGGCTTTTATAGAAACCATTGCTTATTATTGCAATCTCTCGCTAATAAAACCTATCTCAGCCTCACCGACTCCAGATTGTTAGGCACAAGCGTCTCTGCCCTGAAGACCTTGTGGACGTCCCTTGCAAGCTCATAGCACTTCTTCTCCTCGCCGTGGTTGAAGATGATCCTTTCGGGCTTGGAGGCTATGTTATAAAGATATCCCATCAGCTGGTTTCTGCCTGAATGGCCGCTCAGGCCCCTTATTGTCTCCACCTGCAGCTTGATTTCAAGCGTCCTTGTCCTGCCTTCTGCAGATTTTGTTGGCAACTCTCTCCAGCCCCTCTGTATCTTTCCTCCCAATGTAAATTCTCCTTGATATCCTACAAAAAGGAGGAGATTTTTCTCGCTGGGAGCCAGGCCTTTAAGGTATTCCACTGAAGGCCCTCCTATAAGCATGCCTGATGTGGCAAGGATTATGCAGGGTTCAGTGGAGTCTATTATACCGTCCCTGTCCTTCGCTGAAACACGGTGGAATATGTCGGAAAGGAAGGGGTTTTCCCCGTAATGAAATATCTTCTTCTGCATGTAGCTTGAGAGATACTCAGGATAGGCTGTATGGATTGCTGTTGCGTCCCAGATCATGCCTTCGAGATAGACAGGGCAATCTATCAGCTTTTCTGCATGGCCATTGGCAAGAATGGCCATTATTTCCTGGCCTCTGCCTACACCGAAGACAGGGATGAGCACCTTGCCGCCGTTCTTTATTGTCCTCCCCACCATATCGAAAAAGCTGGCCTCTATCTCCCTCCTGTTCGGCACTATGTCCTCTGCAGAGCCGTATGTGGACTCCATTATGAGGGTCTCTATCCTCTGGAAATCCTTGTAGGCAGGGTCGAAAAGCCTTGAAACGCCGAACTTGAAATCAGCTCCGTATACAAGATTGTGGAGGCCGTCTCCAATGTGGAAGTGGACCATGCTGCTCCCTAAAAGGTGTCCCGCAGGCTGGAATGTCAGCCTGAGGTCAGATGCTATATCCGATACCTCCCCGTACTCAAGGGTTATAGAATGCTTGACAGCCTTTTCGACGGCCTTCTTTGTGTATGTGACTTCCCTGCCTTCTCTTTGGTTGACATCCAAAAAATCCATGCACAGAAGAACCATCAGATCCCGGGTTGGAGCAGTGCAGTACAAAGGTCCTTTGTATCCCATTTCATAGAGATATGGTATGAGGCCTGAGTGGTCCAGATGAGCATGACTCAGAACAACAGCATCGAGCTTCTCTATATTGAATTCAGGGGCATCGAAATATGGTATGGCATCTTTCCCGCCTGCTCCCACATTGACGCCGCAGTCCATCATGACATTGGAATACGGCGTCTGGAGAAGGAGGCAGCTCCTGCCGACCTGCCTGAAGCCTCCAAGGGCAACAAGCCGCACCCATTCTTTCCTTTTATCGTCGCCTGACACCGTGGTGGTGTTGATGACCTGGCCAACCCTGTTGAGGAATGTCTTGCGGTAGTCAATCTCTGAGTGAAGAAGATTCCTCACAGCGCGGACTATTTTAGACTCTATTGCCGGAGCCCTTTCAATTTTAGGCAGCCAGCATGTCTTATCCCTTATCATCCTATATGTCATGCCTGCCTTGCCTATCACGAGGCCAGGCTTCTTTGCCTCTATGACCACCTTGCCCAGCTCAGGCTCGAAATAAATGGCCTCTATCTGGGCCTCCTTTGGCACAATCTCCTCTATTATCTTTTTTGTCTCCTCCTCGCTTTCGACTATGGTCAGATCAGGCCTGATCTCAATCCTCTTTTTCAGCTCCTTTACGATGGACCTTATGAAATCCTCGCTTGTCCTGAAGAATTCCTTGTTTTTTGTGTAGAGAACTATCTCTGACGCTTCAAACTTGACCTCTGATATCTCCGCATCCTGCGGAAGCCTCGCCTCTAGTTCCTTAAGAATCGACATACATTTCCTTGAAATCCAGAATCATGCAGGCAAATCCGAATGCTGCGCTATTTAAGGGCCTCTTCGACTTCCTTTACGGACAGCTTTTTGAAGCCATTCTTGACGATTATTACAAAGACTATGCCTGATCCGCCGCTGGCTATGTCCCTCTGGACTGCAGACCTGACGGCCCTTGCCGCAACCTTCTTTCCTTCCTCAACTGAGAGCCCTTTCTTGTACTGATCCTCAAGGAGGCCGAAAGCCATAGGGGATCCAGAGCCGGATGAGAAGTACTCATCTTCGTCCTGTATGCTTCCCGAAGGGTCAAATGAAAACAGCCTGGGCTTTGTGTCAAAGCCGCCGACTATAAGCTGGACGTAGTAGGGATAGTAGCGCCTTCCATAAAGGATGGTGGCCATGAGGTTGGCAGCTGCCTTGATGGGTATCCTTCTCTCCTCCTGCAGCTCCTGCAGCTTCAGCTCGGCCCTCAATATCTTTTCGAGGTGCTGGGCATCGCCTACAAGGCCTGCTATGGTCATGCCGATATAGTCGTTTACCCTCAGTATCTTCTCGGCTTTCTTGCCGGCAACAAGGTAGCCCATTGTGACCTTTCTTTCTGCAGCCAGAACTACTCCATCCTTGCACACCAGACCTACAGTTGTCGTCCCTGTCTTTCTCAATTTTTTAGACACGTTTCCAAGCATATCGCTCAACACATGGTATCAGAACAAGATTGATTTATTTGGGCCGGTGGATTTATAAACATATCGACAGTGGCGTTTTTGAAGGCTAACGGCATATCTTATCGATTTGTGTCAAGATTTTCCTCAGGCGTATGCGGATAAACATATTCAGTTTCCATTCAACAGTTAATTGCAGTGCTGAACAATTACAGATTTATATCAGAAGTGTAGCCAAATCCGTGCTGTCATTTCTTCCAGAAGCCTTCAAGGCTGAACTGGCCTTCCGTGATCCCCAAAAGGTCCTCCTCCTTCACCCCTATATTGGAAAGTATCCTCATGGCAGCAGGTATGACCTGGTTGTTTATGTAGTACTCTGCGTCGTAGGTTTTGGCTTCCTCTGCAGGTTCTGCCCTCTCTGATATGCTGCCTGAGCCTTTGGTTATTATGTAGGCTATTGTGCTTCCAACAGCCACTATGCCGCCTTTCTGCACGATTTTCTGGGCAGCCCTTACATGCGGCGACATCTGTACATAGCTGTCCAATGGCTTAGCCAAGTGGGTATAGATGACAAGATCGTCCATATTTGCATTGCCGTTCTTTAGCTTATCCACTGTCTGCCTCACAGCCTCGATGGCCTTTTCAGCAGACTTGTCCCTCAATATATGGTACAGAACCATCTCCTGCGTGTCCTTTGCTATCTTCGACCAGTCCCTCCTCCTGGTTTCCATGCCCCTCATTATCAGCCTGTCATTCCTGTCGAGGAGGGCGTATTTTTTCTTTGCGGCAGCTCCTGTCTGGGCTGCTATGAAGATTCCTCTCTTATATACGTCCTTCAGTTCCAGCTCCATTATTTCAGGGATTGTTGCATTGATTTTTTCGGCCAGCTTCAAAGCCTGCTGCTTGTCGCTTGTTTTCAGAAATAAGGAATCTGTGTCGCCATAGAGAACCTTAAGGCCTTCGCTTTCTGCGATGTCAATGACCTTCTTTATATAGTATCTGCCCCAGCTTGTTATGGATTGCGCACAGATCCTGCTGTACCATCTGCTGCCGGCATAGCCGTAGTAGCCGTAAAATGCGTTTGCAAGTATTTTCAAGGCAAACTGCTGGTTGAAGAGCCTCTTTTTCTCATCCCTGTTTCCTGCCTTATCCATCGCTTTCTTCGCCTCCACCCTTCTGCCTATCAGATCCTCGAGAATTGCTGCTACAATGCCCTTCTCCCTTCTGCAGAAATAGTGGTCTTCTTCAGGCGGCTTGTTATGCATGCATTCCTGATGGCCGCAGTCGAGCTTGTCCGGAGAGACGTTATATGCGGCTATGATGGAAGGGTACAGGCTCTGGAAATCAAGGACTACTATATTGTCGTGTATGCCCTTCTCCGGCTGGTGGACATATGCGCCTTTGTAAGGCTCTGTCATCCTCCTCTTTCTTATCTCCTCTGTGACGGGCCTGTTGAGGCTTATTTCCCCTCTTTCATTCACAGCCCTTATCAGCAGGCTCTCGACGAGCTGGCTGTATGACATTCTGCAGACATCAAAGGGCGTGCTGCCTGTAATCCTGCTGAGCTCGAATATCAGGGGCGAAAGATGCTCGGAGAGTTTGAGGGTTATTTCAGAGTCCCACATGCAATATTCAGCTATTTTTTCGAGGCCTTTCTTGGTCTTCCATGTCTGCTCTATGTCTTTCCATTTTATTTTTTCCTTGCCCATGTCAAGAAGCTCCCTTGCTACCCTGTCTAGGGTCAGAATCTCTGACGTCAGGCTCTGGGATAATATGCTCTCGACGAAACTGTAGAGGTCTAGGTGGACCCTGCCGGCAATCTGACAGGAGATTATCCTTCCTTTCCTCTTGAATGCGATGCCTTTCGAGTCCCTTCCAATCCTGACACTGATTCCTAACTTTGCGGCCCTCGAGATGATCTTCGGGAAATCGAACCTGTCTGTGTTGTAACCTGCTATTATGTGCGGATCCCTTTCATTGAATGATGAAACAAAAGCTTCTATAAGGCTTCTCTCATCTTGGACTATCATGCTGTTCCTTCCGCTTATCCTGCCATATGTGACAAGCTTCCTGAAACCGTCTGTATCTGCCAAGGAGGCCATTATTATGCTTTCCTCTTTCCCGCTTCCAACTGTCTCTATATCAAATGCAAGCATTCTCAGGGGGGGCATGCTGTTCTTTATGGGAACTATGGCTGAAATCTCGAAGAATTCATCTGACTGCAAATTCGATTCAACCTTGTTTCCCTCTGCCTTCACCCAACTCATTGGATAGATGCCTTTATCTATAATGTATCTCCTGTAGAAAGGAAAAGCGTATTCGTATGTCTCCCTTACACCCTGCCATCCCTTGACAGCCTCCCTGAACTTTGGCACATTCCTCGGGTTTGTTATTGTGACTTTCAGCAGTTTTTTTGGTTTCCCAAGAATGCCCCTCCCAACCTCTTCGATCACAAGAGGCTTCTCGCCTTCTACAACGACCTCCTTTAGCCTTGCTGCAATCTCTTTTTCCTTTCCATCCTTTGCCTCTATATAGAAGTAAGGCCTGAAATCCCTGTCAAAAAGGACTATGCTCTTTCCTTTTTTGTCAATCCCGAAGAGCCTTATGACTGGCCTGCCGTCTTCGACAAGATAATCCGCATCAAGAGGGCAGAACTCTATAGAGGGCATAATTAGTCTTTGGAAAAGGGCTTAAAAGGCTTGGTAAACGGGGAATTGTGATAACGGTGTTTTCGTGCAGCTGCAAGATATTGGTTTTTGTTGAATTCCGGTTTCTTGAATAGAAATCAATTGGCATGGGGAATCACATAAAAGCCTTTGTGTCCTTTGTTTTGTTCTTCACCTTTTCCATATAGTCAAGAGCTGCCGTTTCGAATGATGGATCCGATCTTGGCCCTTTGCTCTTCTTTTTCCTTATCTTCACGAAAAGAGGGAAATTTACTGCTTCTCCTACTATCAAGGCGTTGCCCACCTGAAGGCTGCTTATGTGATCTGCAACATCCTTCGATATGCCTTCAGAGCTCTCCTGTATGTGCTTCAGGTCATAGGGATTTGTCACCCTCAAAATGATGTTTGTGTTGCACTGCGAGAGGATTGTCGTAGAGAGGTGGACAGGCCTCTGGCTTATCAGGCAGAGGCTTGCAAAGAATTTCCTCCCCTCCCGTGCTATTGTCTGCAGTATGCCCCTTGAAAGGGCCCTGTCGCTGCTTGCCTTTTCAGGGGCGAACTGGTGCGCCTCTTCCACCACAAGGAGGAATGGGTATGTGATTCCGTGCCTTCTGGCATCGAAAAGCTTTTTTGCTATATAGGAAACTACGATCTGCTTCTTTTTCAGGTAAATCGTGTCGGACATGTCGATTACCGTAAGCCTGCCTCCCTGGCATAATTCATCAAGGGTCGGATAGTCGCTTGAAGAGAATATACCCAGTTTCCGCAGATTGTCAAGAGCTGCCAGAAGGACCTCTTTCGTCTTCATGATCATTTTCCCGTCTTCGTCGATTTTTTCCATAAGGTCTGATATGCCGTAGCTGCCCTTCATCTTCGACATCGCTTTCGACAGCTCTCTTGTCTGGGCATGGGTGAGCTGTGTATATTCGGCTATCTGATATTCGGAAAGGTTTGGCAGACCGATCTGGATCTCTGAAGAGTAGAACACTTTTGACTTTGATGAATAGCTTTTGTCATGGGAAAAAGATGTGTATTCTCCATGGGTGTCTATTATAACAACGCCTATCTGGCCCTTTTCTGCCGGCCTGTCCAGCAGCTCCTCAAGCATCAGGCTTGTCAGATAGCTTTTGCCGGCGCCTGACATGGCCAGTATGGCGAGATGCTTGTGGAAAAGCCTTGTGATATCCAGGCTGACATTGACGTCATGATGCTTTATGGAGCCAATGTGAATGCCATGGGGGCTGAAACCGAAGAATTTCTCAAGTATCTCCTTCTCAGGCTCCCTGACAGGATCGCCTGGGGACGGGGGGAAATCGGCCTCCTGAAAGCCCTTTCCTGCATATACCCCGAGGCTCATCACATCAGCAACAAGGTATTCCCATTCCCATGTGGGGTATGCATCAGACATGCCGATGTTTTTCTCCACATTGTTCACTGATTCAGGGTTGATGAAATACCTGTTCGTCTTCCTGATGTCGGCTATCCTCCCTATAAGCTTGCCGTCATCTATCGCTATGGACACAAACTGGCCTCTCCTCACTCTGGCATCTTTTCCGACAACAAAGGAGAATTTCCTCGTCGTCGGGCTGTCAATGGTGGATATGACTGTCCCATATTCCTGCATAGAATAACTATTCATAGAATAACTATTTCAGCCCAACAGATAAATTCTTCGAATGCGCATCAGGATTCTGGAAGGTCATGCAGCCCTAAAGGTGGATGATGCTCTCGCCATTGCGGACATACACATAGGGAGCGAAAGGGAATTTGACAAAGCCGGCATCAGGATGCCTGATTATATAGAAAAGATGGAGGAAGATATAGGAAAGCTCGTGCAGGCTTCAAAGGCCAAGAGGCTTATAATATTGGGCGATCTGAAGCACTCCATAGCGTGGGCAGGAAAAAGGGAATCAGAAAGCATAACAAGGCTCCTCCGGAATCTGTCGGAAAGGGTGGGTATAGACATAATTCCTGGCAATCATGACGGCGATATCAGAAAAATATTTGGCCTGAGAAAAAACATACGCTTCCATCCGGCAAAAGGTTTCGGCTATAAGGATGCGTATTTCATGCATGGGCATGCCTGGCCGCACAGGTCCTTTTTGAAATGCGGATATGCCATTCTCGGCCATAACCATCCTGTCCTGGAGATAAGGGACAGTTTGGGGAAGAGATGGGCGGAGAAAATATGGATTACTGCGGACATGGATAGGCCGGCCGCCGAAAAAATATATGGAAGACAGAAAATGCTTCCAAAGATCATATTCATGCCTGCATTCAGCAACCTTGCCGGAGGAAAACCTGTGAATAAAAACGAGGGTTTCCTGGGCCCGATAGCAAAGCTCACTGATATTGAAAATGCCCAGATGTACCTGCTTGACGGCACATATGCCGGAATTCTTGGAGACGCAGGCCCTAGCTTCCTGCGGGGTGCCTAGCGCCGCATGCCTCGCAGACAACGAAATAGTATTCGCCTTCCTTGGCGAGCTTGGTGTCGGGCTTCTTGCACTCCCTGCATGCAACGTATTCCATCACATATATCTCTATCTTTTTCCGTATGACTTCGTCTGAAAATGTTCCGAGCAGGGAGAGCCTTTTGTCTTCTATTTCGCCCTTCGTCGCAAATTCCTTCAGCAAAAATTTAAGAAGATGCCTGCTGTCCCTTCTAAGCGTGTCTGCTATTTCGAAGAAATTATTGATGAATGTCCTTTGCCCTGCCCTTGTCACGCTGGCCTGCGGCATGACAAGCCTGCTCGTCTCCTTCAGTTTCTGCGGGACCTTTGCCAGGCCTTTGTCCAGAAGCTCCTCGTATGTCAGGGCTGGCATAGTATATGGTTGTTATGAAGTTTTATATGTGTGACCTGTTGATTGGATGGCAGGAGCACTGATATGTTTCCTTGAATCCTTGCAGATCTCGTGGCTTACACATACCTGAACAGCAGCTCGCCTTTCCTTGGCTTTCCCCCGAATTTTTTGAATTTGATGTCGCCAAATGTGCCCGGCTTCACATCCAATTGCCCGCAAATCCTTTCTGCGGTGTTTGGCATGAACGGGTAGATAAGTATGGAAATTATCCTAAGCGATTCCAGAAGGTTGTAGAGGGCATTGGAAAGCTCCTTTCCCTCAAGCTTCCACGGCTGCTTATCGTTCACATACCTGTTGCACTGCCTGATGAAATTCCATATTGCGTCCAAGGCATGATGTATTTCAAGCTTCCCCATATGGCCCTCAATCCTTTTGAAATCAAGGTATTTCTCAAGCTCTGCCTGGCCCTCAATCTTTCCCTCAAACTTGACCGCTATTGTTATGACCCTGTTGACAAGGTTTCCCAGATCACTAAGAAGCTCGCCGTTTATCCTTTTCTTCAGCACATCCTCGCTGAAATCGCCATCCTCGCCGAACGGTATCTCTCTCGCCAGATAGTACCTGATGGCGTCTGTGCCGTACTTTGCCGAGATGGCCACAGGATCGGTCACATTGCCCAGCGTCTTGCTCATCTTCTGGCCGTTGACTGTGAAGAAGCCGTGGGCGAAAACAGTTTTCGGCAGCTCATAGCCTGCGGCCATCAGCATGCTGCCCCATATGACGGTGTGGAACCTGAGGATGTCCTTGCCTATCAGGTGGATTTCTGCCGGCCAGTTCTCAGGGCATGCGGAGATATAGTTCACAAGGGCATCGAACCACACCCATATGATATGGCCGCTGTCAATCGGAAGCTCTATTCCCCAGTCAGTCCTCGGCCTTGAGATGCTTATGTCCTTTACGCCTGACCTGATGAAGCTTGTCACCTCATTCCTCCTGCTCTCAGGCTGGATGAAGTCAGGATTCTTTTCTATATGCTCCAGAACCTTATCCGCATATTTCGAAAGCCGGAAAAAATAGTTCTCCTCCTCAATCCGCTTGGGCTCTGCCTTATGGAAAGGGCATTTCCCTTCTATCAGGTCACCTTCGGAAAGGAAGGCCTCGCATGCGTCGCAGTAGAGGCCGGAATACCTGCCTTTGTATATGTCGCCCTTTTCATTGACCTTCAAAAAAAACTGCCTCACGAATTTCCTGTGCCTCTCCTCTGTCGTCCTTATGAAGTCGTCATTCTCTATCCCAAGGGCCTTCCATGTGGCGATCCATTTCCCAGCCATCACGTCCGTGTATTTTTTGATGTCGGCCATTCCCGCCTTTTTGGCCCCCCTGATCGTGTTTACCGAATTCTCGTCCAGGCCTGTGAGGAAGAATGACCTTCTGCCGGCAAGCCTGTGCCATCTTGCCAGTATGTCTGCTATGATGGTCGTGTAGGCGTGGCCTATGTGCGGCACATCGTTGACATAGTAGATCGGCGTCGTTATGAAGAACTTCTCTCCTTTCATAGGAATTATGAGACAGGGATGGTTTAAAAGTCTCGTGAGGTTCAGGCATCTGCCAGGGAATGCTGGCAGAACTTTTTTTGAAATTCCTAAGATGAGCTCGCATATACCAAAAAGTCTGCTATATGCCTTTTTTCTCTGCCTTTAGCCAAAACACGTGAAAAGATTCTTCCAGCCAACGGCACGCTTTTATTGCTTTTCGCTTTTGTTAGTATTGGGGAAGTATGTCATTCCTGACGATGCTCGGTGTATTTGATATGGCTGCAGGAATAGTCCTGTTCATAGCGGCCTCAGGCAAACTTTCAGGCAGCCTGTGGCTTGTCCTGCTCTCGGCTGTTCTGATCATAAAGGCCTTCATATCGATTGTTTCAAGCTTCTCGTCGGGATATTTCAGGAACTGGCTGGGGGCGATTGACATCCTCTCGTTCATAATGCTGCTGGCGGCCTTTTTCGGGGCTGCACATGGCTTCTATGTGTATATGGGCCTCCTGCTGTTCCTCAAGGGGCTGTATTCGACAGTGATGGGAATTGTGAGGTAATGAGTAGATAGCTGTTGCCTGTTATTGGCTCCTCCGTGTTCCTCGAATAATCTCCGATATATACCGTTTATGATTATCGAAAGAAAATCTGCTGATATTTTGCAGGCACGGTCAATAGAACTGCAGCATCGTTTTATTTCCTCCCCACAATTTCTATTCATGAACGCTTCTGATATCCTCCGCTACTATCTGAGAAACGATGTGAGGGAAGCCCTGATGGCGATGGCCATGGACAGGGAAGTTGTGGGCATCTTCAAGAACGGCAGCTATGACAAAAGGCCCAATGCCCTTACAAGCAAGGCCGACGTGGAGGTGATGGTGAAATCGGGAACAATGGAATTCCACTGCTCTGTGGAAAGATGGCACAACCCCATGGCCCTGTCGGCAGAGAATTATAATGCACAAAGGAAGGGCTGGGACCTCATCCTCGACCTGGACTGCAAAAGCTTCGGCCACGCAAAGATAGCGGCAGACGTGCTTGTTTCGGAGATCAGGAGGCATGATATAGAGAGCGTCTCTGTGAAATTCAGTGGTAATAAGGGCTTCCATATTGCAGTGCCGTTTGAAAGCTTTCCAAAGATGGTCAATATATCGCCTGTAGAAACCTTGTATCCTGACCTTGCCAGGAAGATTGTGTCGTATTTGAAGGAAAAATCTGGGAAAAGGTTGTCAGACAATCTTTTGAAAAATTACACGATGGAGGAGATTCTAAAAGAGTCTGACAAAAAAAGGGGAAACGTGTATTCTGGTGATACATTTGATCCCTTCAAGGTTATTGAAATAGACGCTGTGCTGATTTCCCCAAGGCATCTTTTCAGGATGCCCTACAGCATCAACATGAAGACATTCCTCGTGAGCCTGCCGATAGAGCCGGACAAGATAATGCACTTCGAGAAGGAGATGGCGAGGCCTGAAACAATTACTACTGAGATGCCCTACATAAGGCAGGCGAGGCAGAATGAGGCTTCGGCACTGATAGCAGAAGCCATGGATCTCTTTCTGAAAATGGCAAAAAAGGAGAAGACAATGGCATCCGCAAATGACATCAGGAGGGGGATGGCTCCGGGAAAGGCTGTGAGGGAGGAGTTTTTCCCTCCATGCATGAAACTGATACTTGACGGCCTTTCTGACGGAAGAAAAAGATCCCTCTTTATCCTCATCAATTTCCTCTCATCGGCCAAATGGGATTACAAAGGCGTGGAGGAGAAGGTTGCCGAATGGAACGCAAAAAACAAGCCGCCTTTGCCTGAAAGCTACATAAGGGGGCAGCTCCGCTACTACAGACAGAAAGGAAAGCCGATTCCTCCGCCTGCATGCACAAACGAGGCATACTATGTAGGATTCAATGTGTGCCGACCTGACCATATATGCGTCACAAGGGAGCATATGCGCAACCCTGTGAGGTACCCGTTCAGGGCTATGAAACAGTCGAAAAGGCAGAGAAAATAGTGTGTGCCACATGAATACGGCACTGCTTTTTTTCAATACTGCCTTTATCTCCATGTTTCAGGCAAAAGAAGATTCGCAGCGGCAGAAAGGCAATACAGGCAGCAGCTTACAGAGAACTCTGATTCTCACTCGCTAGTGAAAATGTTCAGGATAATGTCAATCGCATTGGCGCTTGCAAAGGCAAGCGTGGCGAATTTGATTGTCTTGCCTATGAAGTTTGCAAGGAGGAATTTCTTCACATCATACTTGATTATTCCGGCGATTATGCCTATGATATCAGCTGGCAGAGGCGTTGCTGCAAAGAATATGACGACAAGGAACATGCCATATTTCTCTGTCCATTTTTGTGTCTTGGAGAAAAGGCCGTTATGGTTCTTCTCGGCGAGCATCCTCCCTCCCCTGCCGGCATAATATCCAGTCAGCTCTCCAATGGCCGCTCCAGCTCCGGCAACAATCCCCACAAGCAGGAAATTATCGGCAATTTTCGCAAAGGCTATGACAAACAGTATTGTGGGGAGAGGCAGTATTATTGAGGCATTTCCTATCACGCTGACTATGAAAAGGCCCGGATAGCCCATGGTGCTTATTATGGACTGTCCCCATGAGGTGAAAGACGAAACGATGTCAGCTATGACCATAGAATACATTGGCATC